>CAIQGU010000196.1 GCA_903871435.1 uncultured Burkholderiales bacterium
CATGCCCGTGCCGCCCACCAACCAGGCCATGGCGGTGACTGCAGCCGTCAGCAGCAGCACCCGGCCGCGCAACGACCATGTGCGGGGCGCGGCCGCATCCACGACCGGCGCTGCCGCGCTTTCGCGCCGCGCCGGAGGAAATATGGATTCAGCTAGGCTCGACATTCTGGGTCAACCGGTAGCCGGCGCCGCGCACCGTTTCGATGAGATTGCGCGAGAGCTTGCGCCGCAGGTTGTGCACATGCACCTCGATCGCATTGCTCTCGACTTCTTCGCCCCAGCCGTAAAGCGCTTCCTCGAGCTGCTTGCGGCTCAGCACGCGGTCGCGGTTGCGCAGCAGGGTGTCGAGGATGCGGTACTCGCGCTTGGTGAGCTCAACTCGGGTACCGCTCCACACGGCAACGTGCTCGCTGCGCGAGAGCAGCAACTGCCCGAATTCCAGCATGACGTCGTCTTTGCTGCCCTGGCGCCGCCCAAGGGCCCGCAGCCGGGCGCTCAGCTCGAGGAGGTCGAAGGGTTTCACGAGGTAATCGTCGGCGCCCAGGTTGAGCAGGCGCACGCGGTCAAGCACGAAACCGCGCGCGGTCAGGACGAGAACCGGCGTGTGTTCCGAGCGTTCGCGCCAGCCGCGCAGCAGGTCTTCACCGGAAATGCCCGGCAGACCCAGGTCCAGGACGATGGCGTCATACTTTTGCGCCACCATGGCCGCATTGGCACTGTCGCCGTCGCTGCGCAGGTCGACCGCGAAACCTTCGAGCTCCAATCCGTTTGCGGTGGATGGCCCAAGCGCCGGATCATCTTCCACGATAAGTACGCGCAAACCGATTCTCCTGGCAAAAAACGGCCGATCGCCGGATAAGGGACGACCGCACTCGAAATGATAAATTCGGAGTCTACTTGTACCGCACGGTGCTGGCACGGCCGGTGTACAGGGTGGATGCGGTCCAATCGCTCCTTTCAAGCCCGTTCCCGGCGTGCGAAACTCTAGGGTTCGGGGCCTGTCCAACCCGCTCAACTGGCAGGTCTTTGCTTTGCTTCCCTTGCTTATGAATCCTTCAGAACAACAGTTTCCCCGTGACGCGGATTCTTGCATCGGAGCGAGCCCCGTGACGCTCAACCGGAGACCATCCGCAGTTTCTTCAGGCGCACGCCGCGTGGCCAGACGGTTACGCACGGCGTGCGTCCTTGCGCCGCGCATCCTTCTGCTGGTGGGCGCCGCCTTGCTCGGCGGCCCCGCGCATGCCGACACTGATCCGACCAACGCCGTGCGCGCCGAGCTCCTCGCGGAACCCGATGCCGCCACCCCCGGTGCCAGCCTTACCCTGGGCCTCCACCTGCAGCATGCGCCGCACTGGCACACCTACTGGACCGTCCCTGGCGATGCCGGGCTGCCCACCCAGATTCGCTGGACGCTCGACCCCGGCTTTACGGCTGGCCCCATCCTGTGGCCGGCGCCGCAGCTCTTGCGGGTGGGCACGCTCGCCAACTATGGCTACGACGGTGAGGTGGTTTTGCCGGTGGTGGTGAAAGTTCCGGCTTCCGCGCAGCCCGGCGGCACGGCGCATTTTGCCGCCCACGCCGACTGGCTGGTATGCAGCGATCTGTGCGTGCCCGGCGGTGCGGACCTGACCCTTACGCTCCCCGTGCGGGCGGCGGCTGATGCGCGGCCGGGCCCCAATGCGGCGCTGTTTGCCGCCAACCGCCTGCGCGTGCCGGCACCGCTCGCGCTCAAGGGCGCCCGTGCCACCCTCGACGCCGGCCGCGTGCGCCTGGAATTTGCCACGCCCCGGCCGGTGGCGCACAAGCTGGAATTTTTCCCGCTCGAGAGCGGACGCATCGTCGCCGCTGCCAACCAGGTCCTGGCCCAACTGCCCGCGGGCCGCGTCCGCCTCGACATGCAGGCCGAAACACCGGTCAGCGCGGATTTCACCGCTTTGCGGGGCGTGCTGGTCGCCGATGGCGGCACCGGCTCCGGTGGCTGGATCGGCCAGATCGATCTGCCGCTGCAGGGCAATCGCGCTGCCGGCGTCGCGCATCCGCCGGCAAGTAGCGCTGGTCAGTTGCCGGCAAACAGTGATGCCACCGCTGCCGCCGCTCGCGGCACGGGCGCGGCGGGTGGCGCGGGTGCTGCTGGACCTGCCAGTTCTGGGGCCGCTGGTAGCGATGGGGCCGGAGCTGCGGGTACCGCCGGTGCCAGCTTTGGCGCTGCCGCAACTGTGACCGGTGCGCCGCCGGTCGGCCCGGCGGCGCTGGGAAATGCAGCCGCCGACCGAGCCGCGGCCGCCGCCGCGCCCGGGCCCGATGCAGCCGCAGCGAGTGCCCCGCTTGCCCCACCGGCGCCCGGCGCCGGCGCCTCCCTGGGTTCGGGCGTATACGCGCTGCTCGGGGCGTTCATCGGCGGCCTGATCCTGAACCTCATGCCCTGCGTGTTCCCCGTGCTGTCGCTCAAGCTCATCGGCCTTGTGCAGCACCGGGGAGAAACCCGCGCCCGGCTGCGTGGTCATGGGCTCGCCTTCACTGGGGGCGTCGTGCTCAGCTTCCTGAGCCTTGCCGGCCTGCTGATCGTGCTGCGTTCGGCCGGGTCCCAGATCGGCTGGGGTTTCCAGTTGCAGTCCCCCCTGGTCATAGCCGGCCTGCTTGCGCTGTTTTTCCTGATCGGCCTGAACCTGTTGGGCACTTTCGATTTCACATTCGGCGCGGGCCTGGCCAACAGCCGGGCAGCACGCGCCCTCGACGGCGACGCCGCTGCCGCCTCGGGTGACGGTGGCCTGCGCGGCAGTTTCGCGACGGGCGTGCTGGCCGCAGTTGTCGCATCGCCGTGCACCGCCCCGTTCATGGGTGCGGCGCTGGGCTATGCCGTCACGCAATCGGCGCCGGCCGCCTTGCTCGTATTTGCCGCACTGGGCCTGGGCATGGCAACCCCCTACCTGGCGCTCACCTTCTACCCGGACGGCTTGAGCCGCCTGCCGCGCCCCGGCGTCTGGATGGAACGCCTCAAGCAGTTCATGGCCTTCCCCATGTTCCTTACCTGCGCGTGGCTGTTCTGGGTGCTGGGCTTGCAGGCCGGTGCCGACGGGTCCGCCTGGATGCTGGCGGCGCTGGTTGGCCTGGCGCTCTTTGCCTGGTCGCTCGGTCTGGCGCAGCGTGGCACCGGTGGTTTTGGCTGGCTGGCCGGTGGAGCCCTGCTGGCCGCCGCCCTGGCTGTGCTGCCCATAGCGCGCGGCGCTGCCGGCGTCGCTGGTACGGCGCCCGGCGCCCCGTTACACGCCAACGCCGACGGCACCTGGTCCGGCTGGTCGCCAGCGGCCCAGGCCAACGCCCTGGCCGCAGCGCGTCCGGTGTTTGTCGACTTCACCGCAGCCTGGTGCATAACCTGCCAGGCCAACCGCCGTATCGTCCTCAATGACGAGCGGGTCGTGCAGGCGTTTCGTTCCGGTGGCGTGGTGCTCATGGAAGCCGACTGGACGCGCCGTGACGAGGCCATCAGCCGCGAACTCACCCGCTTCGCGCGCAGCGGCGTGCCCATGTACGTGCTCTACGACCGCGCCGGCAAGCCCCATGTTCTGCCCGAGATCCTCTCCACGCAAGGCCTCCTCGAAGCACTGCAAGCCCTCTGATCCTGCGGGAATTCGCGACGCGAATTCCCGCAGTTCTCTCCCTCTCCCGCTAGCGGGAGAGGGCCGGGGTGAGGGTGCCCGCAGTGCGCGCCCAACTACTCACCCTCTCCCGTCCAACTCAATCCACCGCTCCAGCTTCTTTTCCAGCAGCGCCTCCACGACAGGCAATCGCGCCCCATCAATTCGCAGCTGGTCGGGACCCAGCCGGTGGTAATCCGCCTGGCCCATTCGCGCATGCAAGGCAGCCTGCTCCTGCTCCAGCGCGGCGATCTCCCCCGGCAGCGATTCGAGTTCGCGCCGTTCCTTGAACCCCAGCTTCTCCTGCGGTTTGAGCTTGCCCCGGGGCGCCGCACCGCCAGCCGCCGATGACGGCGCTGCGGGCCCTGGCGTTGCCGCAGGCGGTGGCAACGCCTTTTGGCGCATCCACTCGCTATAGCCCCCCACGTATTCCTTCCAGCGCCCCCCGCCTTCGGCGACCAGGCTTTGGGTCGCAATGTTGTCCAGGAAGCGGCGGTCGTGCGAGACCAGCAGCAAGGTTCCCTGGTATTCGGCCAGCGTGGCTTCAAGCAGCTCCAGTGTCTCCATGTCGAGGTCGTTGGTGGGTTCGTCGAGCACCAGCAGGTTGGCGGGTTGCGCGAAGAGCCGCGCCAGCAGCAGCCGGTTGCGCTCGCCACCGGAGAGCGTGCGCACCGGCGCTTCGGCGCGGCGCGGCGGAAACAGAAAATCCGCCAGATAAGACATCACATGCTTGCGCGTGCCGCCGGTTTCTATCCAGTCGGACCCCGGCGATATGGTCTCGACCAGCGTCTTCTCCGGGTCCAGCGCCGCCCGCTGCTGATCGAAGAATGCCGAGGCGATGCGGGTCCCGCTGCGCAGCGTGCCGGCATCGGGTGCGAGCTGACCCAGGATCATCTTGATGAGCGTGCTCTTGCCGGCGCCGTTGGGACCTATCAGGGCCAGGCGGTCGCCCCGCATGAGCCTCAGGCTCAGGTCGTCGACGATGACCTTGTCGCCAAAGCGCTTGCTCACGCCTTCGAGTTCCGTCACCAGCCGCCCCGACCGCTCCCCTGCGCTCAACTGCAGGTTGACCGCGCCCACCCGTTCGCGCCGTTCCTCGCGCTCGCTGCGCAGTTGCTCGAGGCGGCGCACCCGTCCTTCGTTGCGCGTGCGCCGCGCTTCCACACCCTTGCGTATCCACACCTCTTCCTGGGCCCAGAATTTATCGAAGCGCCGCCGTTCCTGCGCCTCGGCCTGCAGGTCGAGCTCCTTGCGCGATTCGTACGCGGCGAAGCTGCCCGGGTAGGAGCGCAGTGCGCCGCGGTCGAGTTCGATGATGCGGGTCGCCACCCGATCCAGGAAGCGCCGGTCGTGCGTGATGATGACGGCCGAGCGCTGGCCGCGCTGCTCCTCGATCAGCAGGTCCTCGAGTTTCTCGATGCCGCCCAGGTCGAGGTGATTGGTGGGCTCGTCGAGCAGCAGCACGTCGGGTTGGAGCGTAAAGGCCAGCGCCAGCGCCGCGCGCTTGCGTTCCCCTCCGGAGCAGCTTGCCGGATCCATGGCGCCGTCCAGATCGAACCGGTGCAGGAATTCCTGCAGCCGCACCTGCGCCCGCCAGTCCTCCCCGTCGTGTTCGAGCGCGCCCGGCCCGGCGCGCGCCACCAGACTGGCGGACAGGTCCTCGGCCGGGGGCAGTTCGGGCTCCTGTTCCACGAACACCACCTTGAGTCCGTCGCGCAGCCGCACCTCGCCGCCATCGAGCGCCTGGCGCCCGGCGATGGCCGACAGCAGGGAGGATTTGCCGCTGCCATTGCGCCCGATGAAGCCGATGCGCTCGCCCTCGACGACTGTCAGCGACGCCATGTCGAGCAGCGGCGTCATGCCGAAAGCCAGTTCGGCGCGGATCACGGACAGCAGGGTCATGGCGGCGGGGTCCGGTCTACGATCGGGAAGCTGTGGAAGATACCCCGGCGCGCCGGGGGCTCAGGTTTTGCGGTGCAAGGCCGATAGTTCACGTAGGAGACCGTGTACTTCCCATGCTCAAGTTCGCCCTCGCCCTAGGGATCGCATACGAATGGCTGTTCGGCGCCACCGTATTTGCGCTGCCCTCGTTGGAAACCGCCGTGATCCACGCGGTTTGCGCCACGCTGCTCGCGTGGATGGTGCTCGAGACCTTTTACGTACTGTACAAGGCCGCGATGTCGCTCGACCCCAGGCCTCCGGGGCAGCGCAGGCGCTGAAGCGGCTGCGCCGTGCCGCGCCTGCGGCTCAGTGCTTCTTCTTTTTCTTCTTTTTTTTCGGCAGGGCCAGCATGGTGCCGCGGCATTTTTCCGCTCCGCAGCGGCACTCGTACTGCTGGCGCAGCTTCTTGGTGATCTTTTCGTCGATGATCAGGCAGTAGTCGTAATTGAGCTCCTCGCCGCTGTGAATGTCGCGTATGGCTTCCACGAACACGCGGCCACTGCCGGTTTCCTCGGTCTCGCAATTGGGGTCGCAGGAGTGGTTGATCCAGCGCGCATCGTTGCCGCCCTGGCTCGCATCGATGACCCGCTTGCCGTCGCTGAGCGAAAACAGGAACGTGTGATTGGGATCGTTGGGGTCGGACGGCGGCAGCTCATCGGCTGCTTTCCACGATATCGGCGTGCCCACATATTCGATGATGCGCTCGCCCTTGGCGATATCGGCCACTGCGTACATTCCGCGCCCATGGATGGGCGAGTTGCGCACCGTGACCTTGTGTTCGGCCGTCTTGTTGCGCCCGCCTTTGCCTGCCTTGGTCGCCTTGCTTGCCTTCTTGGCCTTGGTGGGCGCAGCTTTGCCGGCTTTGGCCTTTTTTGGCGCTACCGTGGTTGATTTCTTCGCTGCTGTCTTTACCCCCACGGCTTTTTTCGCGATGGATTTTTTTGCGGTGGATTTTTTCGCCGCGGTCTTCTTCGCTGCGGTTTTCGTGCTTGCGGTCTTTTTCGTGGCCATTGGCGGGAACGGTGGGTTCAAGGGGTTTGGAGCAGCCGGTGTGATCCGGCCGCA
>CAIQGU010000197.1 GCA_903871435.1 uncultured Burkholderiales bacterium
CCGGCCACGAAATACGGCGGGAACGAGGTGATATGCCAGCCCGGCTGCTGCGACATGGCGAAGTCCGATGCAACGATGGAGTGCACCGAAACGGCCAGCGGGATGAGGAAGCAGGCAATGACGAGGTAGGCGACGCGGAAATTGCGCCATTGGCGGTCGGTGCCCATCCAGCCCAGCGACAGCGTGTCGTAGAACCCCTTGCGCCAGCCGGTGGCGTTGTCCCGGCAAATTGCGAAATCCGGTATGGCGCCAACATAGAGAAACAGGATGGACGAGGACAGGTAGGTGAAGATGGCCATGGCGTCCCACAGCAGGGGCGACTGGAAATTGGGCCAGGTCCAGCGCTCGTTGGGATATGGCAAGGCGTAATAGATCTGCCATAGCCGGCCCAGGTGCACCGCCACGAACAGCCCCGCCGTCATCAGCGAGAACGTGGTCATGGCCTCGGCAAAGCGGTAGATGGGCTTGCGCCAGTCGGCGTGGATGATGTGCAAAATGGCCGACAGCAAGGTGCCGGAATGGCTCATGCCGATCCAGAAGATGAAGGTGGCGATGTACAGCCCCCAGACATCGGGGTTGTTCATGCCGGAGACGCCCAGGCCGGTGTTGTACTGGTAGTACTCGCAGCCCACGCCTACCAGGAACATGCAGAAGGCCAGCGCAAACAGCGCCCAGTACGTGGCGCGAGGCCGCTCCAGGCTCGCGAGCACATCGCGGTTGATCTGCGCCCAGGCGATGTCCTCGCGGATGTCTTTTTCTTTTTCCTCGGTCACGTTGGGCATTGCAATGCCATTCAGGGTCACGCTGCTCATGTTTTTCTCCGGCTGCGGCGGTCAGGCCTGCGTGTCGCGAACGCGCTCGAGGTACATCACCGATGGATAGGGGCGCAGGTCCTCGAAGATGCGGTAGCCGCGCAGCCCGGGGTGCGTGCCGTCGATGTCCTTGAGCTGCCGGTCCTTGTCGATCTCCACGCGCTGCAGGCGCCACTTCTGCGCCACTTCGGAGTGCGGATCGGACAGGTTGCCGAAGGTAATGGCGCTGGTCGGGCAGGCCTGCGCGCAAGCCGTGGTGACATCGCCGTCGTGCACCTGGCGGCCTTCATTGCGGGCAGTGTTCTTGGCGTCCGTCAGCCGCTGGACGCAGAACGTGCATTTCTCCATGACGCCCTTGGTGCGTACCGTCATGTCGGGGTTGAGCTGCATGGGCAGCGGCTCGGGCCAGGCCATTTCCTGCTCGGGGTAGTTGTACCAGTTGAAATAGCGCACCTTGTACGGGCAGTTGGCCGAGCAGTAGCGCGAGCCGATGCAGCGGTTGTAGACCTGGGAATTGAGGCCGTCGGCCGTGTGGTTGGTAGCGCCGACCGGGCACACGGTTTCGCAGGGCGCTGCCTCGCACTGCTGGCACATCATGGGCAGGAACTGCGCGCCATGGTCCGGAGAGTTCTCGTCGGTGTCGTTCCAGTAGCGCTCGATGCGCATCCAGTGCATGGCCTGGCCCGCGGCGAACTTCTCCTTGCCCAC
>CAIQGU010000198.1 GCA_903871435.1 uncultured Burkholderiales bacterium
CGCTTCGTCACGATCTACCGGCTGGTCAAGGAGCTCGAGCACGATGAATTCATGACGGTCATCAGTTCGTGGGAACGGGAACATCTTTTGCTTCATGTGTGATTAGCGAGATTGCCGCCGGACGCGCCACCAGAGCGCGCCGGCGCAGTCGTCTATCTACCGCCGGTGCCTGCCGCCATGAGCGAGGCGGCGCCGGTGATGCGGCAGTTGGGGGGCGGGAATCATGATGCAGGCAGGGCAGATCGCGGGATCCATCGGTGCGCACGGCCGCTGGGGTGGCAGGTTCGCCGGGCTGGTCCTGGCGCTGGGTGCTGTCCTGGGTGCCGGCCTGGCGACGGCGCCGGCGGTGGCCGATGAGGAGAAGGTCCTCAACATCTACAACTGGTCCGATTACATCGGCGACAACACCATCCGCGATTTCGAGAAGGAAACCGGAATCAAGGTGGTCTACGACACCTTCGACGGCAACGAGGCGCTGCACGCCAAGCTGCGCTCGGGCCACACCGGTTATGACATCGTCGGGCCATCGGCCCACTGGGCCAAGCGCCAGATCGAAGGCCATCTGCTGCTCAAACTCGACAAGAGCAAGATCACCACGTACGGCAACCTCGATCCCTGGCTGATGGGGCAGCTGGCCAAGGCGGCCAACGATACGGGCAACGAATATCTTGTGCCCTGGTTGTGGGGCGCCACTACCGTGGGCATCAACCCGGACAAGGTCAAGGCGGCGCTGGGCAACCTGCCCATGCCCGACGACGCCTGGGATCTCATCTTCAAGCCGGAATACTCCAGCCGCCTCAAGACCTGCGGCTTGTCGGTGCTCGATACCGGCGATGACGTCTTCCCGGCCGCGCTGCGCTACCTGGGAAAAAATGGCTTCAGCCGCGATCGCGCGGACTATCAGGCCGCCGCGGATCTGCTGGCCAAGCTGCGACCCAACGTCACCATGTTCTCCAGCTCCTCCTACATCAACGCCCTGGCCGACGGCTCCATCTGCGCAGCCCTGGCCTGGAACGGCGACATTGGCATGGCCACGCAGCGCGCCAAGCAGGCCAAGCGCGGTGTCAAGGTCGTTGCCCTGGTGCCCAAGGGTGGTGAATTCATGTACTTCGACACCATGGCCATTCCGGTCGATGCCAAGCACATCGAAAATGCCTACAAGTGGATGAGCTACATCTATCGCCCCGAGGTGCAGGCCGGCATAGTCAACAAGGTGGTGCACGCCAACCCGGTGCGGGCCGCCGATAAACTCGTCAATGCCGATGTGCGCAGTGTGCCGGGGGTCTTCCTCAAGGGGGATGAACTCGCCCACCTCGCGCCGCAAGAGGCACTGCCCGACGACATCCTGCGCGTACGCACGCGCCTGTTCACCGCTTTCAAGAGCGGCCAGTGATGGCCGGCACGGCGGCACAGGTGACGCCGGCGGCGCCGCCGGGAACGATGGGCGGCAGCGGCGATGCGCAATTCCTGCGTGTCGATCGGCTGACCAAGCGCTTTGGCGAAGTCGCGGCCGTGGACGATGTGTCCATCGCCATCCGCAAGGGCGAGATCTTTGCCCTGCTGGGCTCCTCGGGGTGCGGCAAGTCCACCCTGCTGCGCATGCTGGCGGGCTTCGAGACGCCCACCTCGGGCGGCATCTACCTCGAAGGCAAGGAGATCTCCGCGCTGCGCCCCTTTGAGCGCCCCATCAACATGATGTTCCAGTCCTACGCGCTCTTTCCCCACCTCACGGTCTGGGAGAACGTGGCATTCGGACTCAAGCGGCACGGCCAGCCGGCCGACCGCGTCAAGGCGCAAGTGGAACGCATGCTCGGGCTGGTGCAGCTCAAGCCCTATGCCCAGCGCAAGCCCCATCAGCTGTCGGGCGGCCAGCAGCAGCGTGTGGCGCTGGCGCGCAGCCTGGCCCTGGAGCCGCGCCTGCTGCTGCTCGACGAGCCACTGGGGGCCCTGGACCGCAAGCTGCGCGCCCAGACGCAGTTCGAGCTGACCAGCATCATCAAGAGCGTGGGCGTGACCTGCGTGCTGGTCACGCATGACCAGGAAGAAGCCATGACCATGGCCGACCGCATCGCCATCATGAGCGCGGGCAGCTTCGTGCAAGTGGGGGCGCCGCGCGAAATCTATGAAACGCCGGGTAGCCGTTTCGTGGCCGACTTCATCGGCACCGTCAATCTCTTCGAGGGCGCGCTGGTCGAGGACGAGCCCGACCATTGCGTCATCGAAACATCGGTCGGCCGGTTCTATATCGGCCACGGCATCACGGGCGTCAAGGGACAGCGTCTGAGCGTGGCGCTGCGGCCCGAAAAAATCGAGCTCAGCACGGCAGCACCGGCCGACACCAGCAGCAACTGCCTGCAGGGGCGGGTGGTGGAATGCGCGTATTTCGGCGCCACCTCGCTCTACCGCGTCATGCTCTCCGATGGCAGCCGCCTGCAGGTTTCCGTTCCCAACACCGAGCGCCACGGCGAGGTCATCAAGGTGGGCTCGGACGTATTCGCTACCTGCGCGGCCGATTCGCTGGTCGTACTGGTCAGCTGACGCCCCGGAGCCTGGAGGAATGTCTTCCGTCGCAAATACCATCACGCCGGCAGCGGCCGGCCGTAGCGACGGCCTGCTGGCGCGCTTTCAGCGCATCAACTGGGGGCGCAAGACCGTCATCGGCATCCCTTACGTCTTCCTGGTGTTGTTCTTCTCGCTGCCTTTCCTGGTGGTGCTCAAGATCAGCGTGTCGGATCCCGACGGCGTGGGCTTCAAGGATCTCATCGATTTCACCGACGGCACGCTCACGCTGCGGCTCAAGCTCGCCAACTACCAGTTCCTGGGTACCGACCCCTTGTATCTCAAGACCTACGTATCGTCGGTCATGTATGCGGCGGGCAACGCCCTCATCTGCCTGTTCATCGGTTATCCCTTCGCCTATTTCATGACCCGGGCGCGGCCCACGATGCGGCCTATCCTCGTGATGCTGGTGTCGCTGCCGTTCTGGACGTCCTACCTGCTGCGTATCTACGCGTGGAAGGGCCTGCTCGACGACAACGGCGTGGTGAACAATTTCCTGCTGTGGGCGCACATCATCGATACGCCTATCAAGATGATGTACACCTCATTCTCGATGATGATCGGCATGGTCTATACCTACCTGCCGTTCATGATCCTGCCGCTCTACGGCACCCTCGTGAAGGAGGATCCGCGCCTGCTCGAGGCCGCGGGCGATCTGGGCACCACGCCCTGGAAGGCGTTCTGGCTTATCACCGTGCCGCTGTCCAAGGCGGGCATCATCGCCGGAACCATGCTGGTGTTCATTCCCAGCGTGGGCGAGTACGTCATCCCGGAGTTGCTGGGCGGGCCGCAGACGCTGATGATCGCGCGGATTTTGTGGAACGAGTATTTCCAGAACGTCGACTGGCCCATGGCCTCGGCCGTGGCGGTCATCATGGTGGTGCTCATCCTGCTGCCGCTGGTGCTGCTCAACCGCTACCAGAACGTGGAAGGGCGCGCCGAGGGCGCGGCCGCGCGCCGGGGAGCCGCGGCATGATCGGGCGCGTGGGCAAGGCGTGGCTATGGGCGGGGTACGCGTTCCTGTACATCCCCATCCTTACTCTCATCGTCTATTCGTTCAACGATTCGAACCTGCTGTCCGTTTGGGGCGGCGTGTCGCTGCGCTGGTACTACGCGCTTGTCGCCGATGAGCAGATCCAGTCCGCTGTCTGGACGTCGCTCAAGATTGCTTTCTTCGCGGCCAGCACGGCCATCATCCTGGGCACGCTGGCCGCCTTTGCCATCTCGCGCTACAAGCGTTTTGCGGGGCGCACCACGTTTCTCGCGCACATCAACGCTCCGCTGGTCGTACCCGAGGTCATCACCGGCCTGTCGCTGCTGCTGTTCTTCGTGTTCTGCGAAAATATATTTGGCGGCGCCTCGCTGCGCGGCATGCTGGCCATCTGGATCGGCCACACTTCCATCTGCACGGCCTATGCCACGGTGGTCATCCAGGCGCGCCTCTCCGAAGTGGACCGGTCCGTGGAAGAAGCGGCGATGGATCTGGGTTGCCGGCCGTTCCAGGTTTTCTACCTCATCATCCTGCCCTCCATCGTGCAGTCGCTGGCGTCGGCCTGGCTGCTCACCTTCACCATTTCCCTCGATGACGTGGTGTCCACCCAGTTCCTGATGATGCCTGGTACCACCACGCTCCCTGTGCTGATCTTCGCGCGGGCGCGCCTGGGGCTCGACCCCATGATCAATGCCGTGGCCACCATCACCGTCATCCTGGTGGGAACCGGTGTGGCCATCGCCAGCCTGCTGCTCGTGCGCCAGGAGCGCCTGCGCGCCGAGGCACAGGCCGCCGCCTATCGCGAGGGCGTACTCGCCGCCCAGGCCGGATAAGGACTGCCGTGGCCGCCACGCGTAATGAGGCGGGGCAGGGTGCGGCAGCTGCCGCAATACGGGTGCTGTCTTTCGACGACAATGCCGTGACTCCCGAGGCCATTGCGCCGCTGCCCGAACGCCTCGTGTCCGGCGACCCTCAGCAGAAGGCCTGGAACCACTACAGCGACCCCACCGGTCAGTTCCACGCCGGCATCTGGCAGGGCGAAGCGGGCGCCTGGCGGGTCTTTTATGATGCCCACGAGGAAGAGCTTTGCACCCTGCTGGAAGGTACGGTCCGGCTGACGGACTCCGGTGGCTTGCAGCGGGAATTCTCCGCCGGCGCCACTTTCGTGGTTCCGGGCGGCTTTACCGGCATTTGGGAGAATGTGACGCGCGTGCGCAAGATCTACGCCATTGGTACGCTGCACGCACCGGCACCCAAGGACGCATAACCAAGGTGAAATTATGACGACTGAAACGACGATCGACTGGAACACGCGGGCCCAGCGCATGGATATCGACGGCCGCTCGTTCATCGACGGCCATCGCGTGGCCAGCGTGACCGGTCAGGTGTTCGAAAAGCATTCGCCCATCGACGGCCGCCTGCTGGGCTCGGTCGCCCGCGGCCAGGCCGCCGACATCGACGCGGCCGTGCGCGGCGCCCGCCGTGCCTTCGAGGACGGCCGCTGGTCGCAGCAGCCCCCGCATGCGCGCAAGAAGGTTCTGGCGCGCTTTGCCGAGCTCATGCTGGCCCACCGCGAGGAACTGGCACTGCTCGAGACGCTCGACATGGGCAAGCCCATTCGCGACAGCCTGGGGGGGGACCTGCCCGCCTCGGCGCGCTGCATCCAGTGGTACGCCGAAGCCATCGACAAGGTCTACGATGAAATCGCCCCTACGGGACCCAACG
>CAIQGU010000199.1 GCA_903871435.1 uncultured Burkholderiales bacterium
CCATGGGTGTCTGGACGCGCCAGGAAGTTGCCGGAAATAAGCCAGGCCCGCTGCGAGGCCGGTTGACCCGTCCGCCGGCGCGCCGCCGCGCACTGCGCGCGCCGCCGTTTCCGTGCCACCGTTGCTCATCCATCACCGGAGCCCTTTATGGTCAGGCACTGCGGGTCTAGCGGTTGGGGTGCGCGGTCCGCACGCCCCTCTGGACAGGTTCCGCTCGCCAAGTACCGTGCATTAGTGGTAACAATGAATCATTCATCCGCGAATGTCAAGCAAACATTACACGGAGGTTGTCATTTTTGCGTGACAGTTCGTCGATTGCGCTGAAATCACGGCTGAAAACGCGGAACCGGGGTGAAAAACTAGCGCACGTCCAGGCGGGCGGCCCGCACCGCCCGGTCCACCATCCCGGCATCGGCGCGCGGCAGGGGCAGGTAGCGGGCGCCCAGTTCCTGCGCGAGGCGCTGCGCTTCCGGCTGCACCCGTTGCGAGAAATCCACCAGTAGTGCGCGCACTGCCATCGCACGCACCAGCCGCGCCATGGCGAGCGCGTCCTGGCCGGCGCGTTCGCGCCCGCCCGTACCATCGAGGGCCACATTGGCCTTGCCGTCCGTGAGCAACACCAGCAGCGGCACATCGCCACGCCGCCGCACGCTGTCGGCCACGGCTGCCGCCATGCGCAGTCCCGCGGCAACCGGCGTGCCACCGCCGCCGGGCACACCGGCGAGGCAGCGGCGCGCGCGCGCCAGCGAGCGCGTAGGTGGCAGCAGCGTCTCGGCCTGGCGGCCACGAAACGCTATGAGAGCCACCTGGTCGCGCCGGACGTAGCAGTCGGCCAGGAACAGCTCGACGGCCCCCTTGGCCTCGGCCAGACGATTCATGGCAGCCGATCCCGAGGCATCGACCACGAAAATCACGGTGGTCTGCGTGCGCTGGGCAAAACGCACGATGCGAAAATCCTCCTTGCGCACCTCGATGCGCTGGCGCGTGCCGGGAGCGGCATCACGCGGTTGCAGCACCCGGCCGCGCAGCGCCTGCCAGGGCGCCGCGGAACGCAGGGTTTCGAGCACATGCAGCCGCGCACCGTCGCGCAGCTCACCGCGGCGCACGCCGACCGGACGCCCGCGCAAGCGGGAGCGGACCTGCACGCCGGTGCGTCCTGCGACCGTGCCAGCCATGCGGCGCGCAACACCGCGCGAGATCTCCGCGAGCAGGTCGGCCGGCAAGGCCGCCTTGGCCGCATCGAGTACGACTTCGGCCAGCGGGCCTTCGGGATTCGGCGCATCCGCTTCGTCCTCGTCGGCTGCGTCATTCTCGGGCTCGGGCGGCGGCGGCTCCTCGCTCGGCGGCTCTTCACCTTCCGGTGGCGGCTCTTCGGGGGGTTGGGGCTCGGCAGCTGCTTCCGGTTCGGGCGCCACCGGCATCTGGCGAGCCCGCGGGGCAATCACGAGCCGGGCAGCCAGGGCGGCATGGCCGCTGGTAGCCAAAGCAGCGCCGTCGAGCGCGGCAGCAGCCCGCGCCACGCGCAGCGCCATCAAGGGCACGCGCAGCGAATCGATACCCAAGGCCACGCAGGCGCCGCACAGCGACTCGCAAAGATCCGCCGGAACGGCAACGCTGGCCAGCCGCGCACGCGCCGCCGCGATCTGCCCGGCGTCCGGCGTTTCCTCGACGGCATCCTGCAGTTCGGCCTCGCGCCAATGCACATCGTTGATGTCGATCCAGAAGGCCAGGCGGTCGAGCAGCGCCGGCGGGGGCAGCTCGTCGCTGGCGATGCCCTCGTCGCAGGCGATGACCGCGATGCGCGCCGGCGTGATCAGACTGAAGCCATCGCGCTCGATACGCAGCGCGCCCTCATCGATCACGGCGGACATCAGCGCGGCCGTGACGGGCCGCATGCGCTCGGCCATGGGCACGACCAGCACGGCACCATCGCTTTGGGCCAGCAGTCCTTTCTCGGCGACCGGCCGGCCGGCGCGCAGCGTTGCCGCCAGATCGATGCCGCCCAATAGGCGCCCGTCGTCCACGCTGCCGGGCACGCGCCGCAGCGGCGTGTCGGGACCCAGGAAGCTGCGCAGGTGCGTGAACCAGGAGTCGCGCAAGGCGCCCGCGCCGGTGCGCAGCCGCACGCCGCCAATGCCGGCCGGATCGACGCTAAAGATAGCCGCTGCCGATACGGCATCGGACCAGCGTGCCATGCCTGCGCCTTCGCCAGGCGTCAGGTCCGCCGGCGGCACCGCGTTCACGAACCGAAGATCTCGGCGAGCGCGCGTTCTATGCGCGGCGTGGACCCGGTTTCGTCGAGCGGATCGCGGCGCAGCCGGTGACGCAGCGCGATCATGGCAATACGCTGCAGGTGCCGGTCTTCCACCACCTTGTCGCCCTCGAGGGCCGCCACCGCGCGCGCGGCGCGAATGAGGGTGAGTTCGCCGCGCAATCCGTCGGTGCCCAGCTTCACGCAGAGTTCGGCCGCCCGCAGCAGGGCCGCATCGGGTGTCTTCACCGTCGGCAGGCGCTTGCGCGCCGCCTCGATCTGCTCGCGCAGGGCCGACTCGGCCGCTTCCCACTGTTGCCGGAAAGCCGGCGGATCACGATCGAAGTCATCGCGCCGGCGCACGACGTCGACGCGCGCCGAGATCTCGGTGGGCGTGCGCACCTCTACGGCCAGCCCGAAGCGGTCCAGCAGCTGGGGGCGCAGCTCGCCCTCCTCGGGGTTGCCGCTGCCCACCAGCACGAAACGCGCCGGATGGCGCACGCTGATGCCTTCGCGCTCGACGATGTTCTCGCCCGAGGCCGCCACGTCCAGCAGCAGGTCGACGAGGTGATCCTCGAGCAGATTGACTTCGTCGATATAAAGAAAGCCGCGGTTGGCCCGCGCCAGCAAGCCAGGCTCGAAGGCCTTCACGCCTTCTGAGAGCGCACGCTCCAGGTCGAGCGCGCCGGCCACCCGGTCTTCGGTGGCACCCAATGGCAGGTCAACTACGGCTACGGGGCTGAGCACGCTTTTGGGCGCCTTGGCCGTGCTGCCCTTGCACGCGCTGCACAGGCCCGCGGTGCGGTCAGGCGCGCAATGGTAGGGACAGCCGACGACCACGCGCATTTTGGGCAGCAGCGCCGCCAGCGCACGCACGCCGGTCGACTTGCCGGTACCGCGGTCGCCAATGATGAGGACACCACCGATGGCCGGGTCAACCGACGCTGCCAGGAGGGCGAGCTTCATTTCGTCCTGGCCGACGATGGCGGAAAACGGGAAAGGCGTGGGTGGTGCAGGTGGTGTTTTCGGTTGCGTTGCAGCAGTTGCCATGTCTTTAGTACTCAGCCTCGAATCCGGGTGTGGCAGTCAAGTCACGGGGCGACGCCATCGGCTACGCCATCGGCCACAAGCTTGATTTGCGTCAAACGCGTTTGCACCTGCCTTCGTACATTGCGCTGATAACGTTTTATCTGTCCAGTTTAGTTTACATCTGATCCACCAGGGAGGTCTGGCCATGCGCGTGTTGTTCATCCACCCGAACTATCACTCGGGCGGCGCCGAAATCGCCGGCAACTGGCCACCGGCCTGGGTTGCCTATCTGACGGGCGCGCTCAAGCAGGCGGGGTACACGGACGTGGGATTCATCGACGCGATGACCAACGACCTGTCGGAGGAAGCGCTGCGCGAGCGCGTCGCGCGCGACAAACCCGACGTGATCGGCGTCACGGCAATCACGCCCGCCATCTACAAAGCCGAGCGGCTGCTGCAGATCGCCAAGGAACTGCACCCCAGCGCGGTTACCGTGCTGGGCGGTATCCACGGCACGTTCATGTACCAGCAAGTGCTGACCGAGGCGCCCTGGATCGACGTGATCGTGCGTGGCGAAGGCGAGGCCATACTCGTTAACCTCGTGCGCGCCATCGAGAACGGCACGTGGCCCGCGCAGCGTGAAGCCATTGCGGGCATCGCATACGCCGACGGCAGTACGGTCGTGGCCACGCCCGCGGAGCCCACCATCAAGGACCTGGACACCATCCGGCCCGACTGGGGCATCCTGGAGTGGCACAAGTACATCTATATCCCGATGAACGTGCGGGTCGCCATTCCCAACTTCGCCCGCGGCTGCCCGTTCACATGCAGCTTCTGTTCGCAGTGGAAGTTCTGGCGCGACTACCGCGTGCGGGACCCGGTCAAGGTGGTCGACGAGATCGAAACGCTGGTGCGCGATCACAAGGTGGGGTTCTTCATCCTCGCCGACGAGGAGCCCACCATCCATCGCAAGAAGTTCATCCAGTTCTGCGAGGAACTGGAGCGGCGCAAGCTGCCGGTGCTCTGGGGCATCAACACGCGCGTCACCGACATCCTGCGCGACGAAAAGCTGCTGCCGCTGTACCGGCGTGCCGGGCTCATCCACGTATCGCTGGGCACCGAGGCGGCTGCGCAACTCAAGCTGGAGCGCTTCAACAAGGAAACCACGATCGCGCAGAACAAGAAGGCCATTGCCCTGTTGCGCCAGAACGGCATCGTGGCCGAAGCCCAGTTCATCGTGGGTCTGGAGAACGAGACGCGCGAGACGCTGGAGGAAACCTACCGGATGGCGCTCGACTGGAAGCCGGACATGGCCAACTGGGCCATGTACACGCCGTGGCCGTTCTCCGACCTGTTCAAGGAGATGGGTGACAAAGTGGAGGTATTCGACTTCGAGAAGTACAACTTCGTGACGCCCATCGTCAAGCCCGATGCCATGGAGCGCACGGAACTGCTCGACGGCGTGATGAAGAACTACCGGCGCTTCTACATGCGCAAGTCCTTCCTCGAATACCCGTGGATCCGCAATGGCACCAAGCGGCGCTACATGCTGGGCTGCCTCAAGGCTTTTCTCAAGAGCGGCGTGCAGCGCAAGTTCTATGACCTGGGACGCGTCAACTACTGGGGCCCGCAGTCGGTAAAGAACGTCGATTTCAAATTCGACGACAGCCGCAAGCTGAGCAGCGAGCAGATCGTCGAGTTCCAGAGCGTGCCGCGGGGCCGCAAGTCGCTGCGCGGCGCCAATGCTTTCACGCGGGGCGCAATCCGGTCAGCGTCCGGTTGGCGATGGAGGCGCGCAATGCGGTGCCGAGGTCGAACAAACCATCCGCGCTGGTCGCGGCATCGAGCGCAGAC
>CAIQGU010000200.1 GCA_903871435.1 uncultured Burkholderiales bacterium
CGATCTCGGTTGCGATCGGGCTGACTCCGGAAATGCTGCCTGTGATCGTCACGTCGACACTCGCCAAAGGCGCGGTCATCCTGTCGCGCAAGAAAGTCATCGTCAAGCGGCTCGACGCCATCCAGAACTTTGGCGCCATGGACGTGCTGTGTACCGACAAAACCGGCACGCTGACGCAGGACCGCATCTTCCTGTCGCGTCACCTCGACGCGTACGGGCAGGACACCGATGCGGTGCTCGAGTACGCCTACCTGAACAGCTACCACCAGACGGGCCTCAAGAACCTGCTCGACGTGGCCGTACTGGAGCACGCCGAGATGCGCAGCCAGGGAGCGGTGGCCGCCACGTTCCAGAAGATCGACGAAATACCCTTTGACTTCACGCGGCGGCGCATGTCGGTGGTGGTAGCGGAGCCGGGCGGTTCGGGCGTGGAGCCCTGCCACCGGCTGATCTGCAAAGGCGCCGTGGAAGAAATTCTCGCCGTGTGCACCAAGGTGCAGCGGGGCGACGAAACCGAACCGCTGACCGCCGAGTTGCTCGCGCGCATGCGCGAGGTCACGGCCGACCTCAACGCCGAGGGCCTGCGCGTGGTGGCCGTGGCCATACGCGATTCGAGCCCCTCGCAGCTGGTCTACGGCCTGACCGATGAGCGCGAACTCACGCTGGTGGGATATATCGCCTTTCTCGATCCGCCCAAGGAATCGACCAAGCCCGCCCTTGCCGCCCTGGCCTCGCACGGCATCGCCGTCAAGATCCTTACCGGCGACAACGATCTCGTCACCCGCAAGATCTGCCGCGAAGTCGGCATAGATGTCACGCACGTGATGCTGGGCGCCGAGGTGGAAGCGCTCGATGACGAACAGTTGGCCGAGGCGGCCGAGCGGCACCAGGTCTTCGCGCGCCTGACTCCCTCCCACAAGGAGCGCATCGTGCGGGCGCTGAAGGCGCGCGGCCACGTCACGGGCTTCATGGGCGACGGCATCAACGATGCTCCGGCGCTGCGCGCCGCCGACATCGGCATTTCCGTGGACAGCGCGGTGGACATCGCCAAGGAAGCGGCCGACATCATCCTGCTCGAAAAAAGCCTGCTGGTGCTGGAAGAAGGCGTGATCGAAGGCCGGCGAACTTTCGGCAACATGCTCAAGTACATCAAGATGACGGCCAGCTCCAACTTCGGCAACGTCTTCTCCGTGCTGATCGCCAGCGCTTTCCTGCCCTTCCTCCCCATGCTGCCGCTGCAGCTGCTGGTGCAGAACCTGCTTTATGACATTTCCCAGATCGCCATCCCGTTCGACAACGTCGATGCCGAGTTGCTGCAGCAGCCACAGCGTTGGCGGCCGAACGAGCTGGGCCGCTTCATGCTGGTCTTCGGTCCGGTGAGCTCGGTCTTCGACGTCTGCACGTTTGCGCTGATGTGGTGGGTATTCGGTGCGAACAGCGACGCACAGGCGCCACTGTTCCAGGCCGGCTGGTTTTTCGAAGGCCTGGTGACGCAGACGCTTATCGTCCACATGATCCGCACCGGGCGCATTCCCTTCATCCAGAGCCGGGCAGCCGCGCCACTGATGGTGATGACGGTGCTGGTGATCCTCACCGGCCTGTTCCTGGTCATGGGGCCGGCGGCGACCCTGTTCAAGTTCGCCGTACTGCCGCCCGCCTACTTTCCCTGGTGCGCCGGCATCATCCTCGGGTACGTCGCCCTGACGCAATGGGTCAAAAGCCTGTACATCCGGCGCTACGGCTGGCAGTAACTGGCGGCGCTCCCGGGGGGGCGCTGCCCGGTATGGGCCGGCGCGCCGCGCCATCGGAGCCGCACGGGAAGGCTCAGGACTACCTTTGCAAGGTATGCCATTTCAGCGTTTTGGATAGCCGCGAAGCGTGTCATCTTGTGGGCTTGTTTCTACAATGGACGCTGTAATGGGGCCTCGGTAATCGCGTCCCTGTAATGGGGCTCGTTAATTACTCAGTAAATTCCCCAGGACGGCATTCCTCCACCAGCGCGCAAAGGCCGGCATGACGCAAACCCACCCGATGGCACTCCAGCAGGCGGATTACACCCCCCCTAAAACAAGCTCAAGCGCCGTGGTGCGCATGCGCTGGCTTGCTGCCGGCCTGGCGCTGGCACTAGCAGCCTGCGGCGGTGGGGGCGGAGGCGGCAGTCCTGCTCCAGCGCCAGGAGGTGGGGGTGGCGGCGGCGGGGGTAGCACGGCGCCGTATTACCTGAGCGGTCCTTCCGGCGTGGTCAATGGCAACGGCCAGGGGCTGCAACTGAGTGGCGTCAATGCCGCCACGGCGGCGCCGGTGGCAATACCCAAAGCGAATCAGTTCCCCATCGTGTTCCCAACCACCTTCCCCTCCGAGTTGGCGACTCTGCCGCAGTGGACGGTTTCCGGATCGAACGCCACCGCCATCGGCACCCGCCTGCGCGTTTGGGCCGGCGCGGACAATAACCTCTACAGCACGGACCTCAAGGTGCTCGCGGGCGCAAGCGCACCGGTCACGAACCAGGTGTCGAATCTTTCGATGGCGAGCACCAGTGTGTGTGCGGAGCCGACCGTTTTGAGCGACTACGCCAACCCTGGCAATTCCGCACTGGTCTTTGGCGCGGCGAGCTTCGGGTGCGGGGCGGGGCCGTCAGACCAATTTTTTATCGTGCCGCTGAGCACGGGCGCGACAGCCAGTCCTTTGGGGCCGAGCCTCAACGAACCCGTGGATGTGGCGCGCGACGCGAGCGGCGCGATCGTTCAGGTGCTGTGGATCATGCACGGTGCAACGCCACCCACCATCGGCGTATCCACCAGCATGAGCACGCCACCGACCAGCTCCCTCGGTCAACTGGCGGGCATCGGTCTCAATCAGAAAAACGGCGGCGACTTCACCTCGCTGGCCGTGGTGACCCAGGCGGATGGCTCGCATGTCTGGGTCTACCGGGATACGAGCAGCATCATGGCCGTCAACACCAACGCCAGCGCTGCGCCCGTGGTGGTCTTCACGAAAAACGATGCGGATGTCCTAAGCCTGCCGGTGCTGGTGGACGGCACCAACGTGTATCTGGCGTGGACGGACAACCAGAACCAGGTCATGGGCACAAATCCCCCGCAATACACCTGCCAGCTGATCCGCATCGCCACTGCCGGCACGCCCTCCGGAGTGATCGCTCTCAATGAAACGACCTTAGGCTCGGGCGGCACCACAACCGGCGAGCTGCCTATCGGGCTGAGCCTGGTAGGTGTCTCCGGAAACGATGTCGTTTACTTCAACAACGGCATCACCAGCGGCGTGGGAACGGTGCTGCTGGAAGCGATCCCCAAGACCGCCAGCGGTGCGACCGGGCCCACGTTCGCCATCGATTCCGAAACGCTGCCCGCCCAGTTCAACACCGCTACCCCGCCCGTTACCGTTGCCAACGGCGTGTACTACGACGTCGCCGCCGGCTCGGGAAATTCGACCCAGGTGTACTTCTATAACCTGCCCGCCACGTCCCCCAGTTCGGGCAGGGTCGCCGTAGGCGGTGCCAACGGCAGCGTGCTGCTGGGCGGCGTTCTGGCCAGTCCGGCGCCGGCTACGCAGCTCGCCAGCCCCGTATACGCCTCGGTGCTGATTGCGGAGCCCACCGCAAACAGCGGCCTTTCGGGGGCGACCATCATCGGTTTCGACGGCAACGGATTCAACAGTGCCGTGCTGGGCACCCTGCCCATCCTGACCAACGACATGTACACAGGCATCGCGCTGTCCGAAGCCCCGCTGCAGGCCGGCATGCCGGCCCTGGTCGAGGTCAGCGGGCAACAGGGCAGTGGCAACAACCACAACGCCACCGATCTCTTCGTCATTACCCCGGGCACCAGCGGCAGCCTCAAGCAGGTCACAAAGAACCTACAATAGCGGCCGTAATGTCGGCCAACGAATACCTACGCCGCATTCTCAATGCGCGCGTCTATGACGTGGCCACCGAGAGTGCCCTGGAACCCGCACCGCGCCTCTCGGCGCGGCTGGGCAACCGGATACTGCTCAAGCGCGAAGACCAGCAGCCCATCTTCAGCTTCAAGCTGCGCGGCGCCTACAACAAGATGGTGGGCATGGACAAGGCGGTGCGGTCACGCGGCGTGATCGCGGCCTCGGCCGGCAACCACGCCCAGGGCCTGGCGCTGGCGGGACAACGCCTGCGAGCGCCGGTGGTGATCGTCATGCCGGTGACCACGCCGCCGGTAAAAGTCGATGCGGTACGCGCACGCGGCGCCGAGGTGGTGCTGTTTGGCGACTCCTTCACCGACGCCTATGGCCGCGCAGTGGAACTGCAGGCCGAACGCGACCTCACCTTCGTGCACCCCTTCGATGATCCGGACGTCATCGCCGGCCAGGGCACGGTAGGCATGGAGATCCTGCGCCAGCATCACTTTCCGGAACACGGCCCCATCCATGCCATCTTCGTGCCCATCGGCGGCGGCGGCCTGGCGGCCGGCGTGGCAGCCTACGTCAAGGCGGTGCAGCCGGATGTGAAAGTGATAGGCGTGCAGACGCTGGAATCGAACGCCATGGCGCAGTCGCTGGCCGCCGGCCGGCGCGTCACCCTCGACGACGTAGGCCTGTTCTCCGACGGCACCGCCGTGCGCCTGGTGGGCGAGCACACCTTCGAGCTGTGCCGGCAGTTCCTCGACGAAGTGATCTGCGTGGACACCGATGCGCTGTGCGCCGCCATGAAGGACTTCTACCAGGACACGCGCACCCTGCTCGAACCGGCGGGCGCGCTGGCCATTGCCGGCTGCAAGCAGTACGTGGAGCGCGAGGGGGCAAGCGGGCGCAACCTCGTGGCCATCGCCAGCGGCGCCAACATGAATTTCGACCGGCTGCGCTTCGTGGCTGAACGCGCCGAAGTGGGCGAGCAGCGCGAAGCCCTGTACGCCGTGACGCTCCCCGAAGAACGCGGATCGTTCCGCCGCTTCTGCGGCCTGCTGGGCACGCGCAACGTCACCGAATTCAACTACCGCATCTCGGATAGCCGCACCGCCCACATCTTCGTGGGCATACAGGTCGACGGCCGGCAGGATGCCAGCGCGCTGGCGCAGACCTTTTCCGCGGCGGGCTTTGCCACGCTGGATCTCACCGACGACGAACTGGCCAAGCTGCACCTGCGGCACCTCGTGGGCGGGAGATCCGCGCTCGCCGTGGATGAGCGCGTGTTCCGCTTCGAGTTCCCCGAGCGGCCCGGCGCTCTCATGCGCTTTCTTACCTCGATGTCGCCCAACTGGAACATCTCGCTGTTCCATTACCGCAACCAGGGGTCCGACTACGGGCGCATTCTCGTGGGCCTGCAGGCCCCCGCGCAGGATGCCGAGGCGCTGCGCCATTTCGTGGCCGAGCTGGGCTTTGCCTTCCAGGACGAGACGCAGAGCAGCGCCTACCATCTCTTCCTGGGCTGAAACGTCAGGCACGGGCAACACCTTGTCGTAGCAGTATTGCCTGCGCGCATCGCGCCAAACCGAATGCGTTCGGCAGAGGCTGCTCAGCTGATGACGCGCGCCAGCGCAAACGCGGCAGCGGCGGCGGTTCCGCCGATCGCCATGGTCTGCAGGGCCGAAACCAGCGGCCGGGCCCCGGTGAAGCGCGCCTTCACGTAGCCAAAAATTCCCAGAGCAACCAGGGTGAGGCCCGCCGACCAGGGCAAAGCCAGGCTGATGGAATGGAGCAGCACGTACGGCGCGAGCGGTATGGTTCCCCCCACGACGTAGCTGGCACCGATGGTGATGGCCGAGCGCTGCGCACGGGTCGGGTCCGGCCGTTCCAGGCCGAGCTCGAAGCGCATCATGAAGTCGCGCCACGCGGCGGGCCGCTCGCGCAATCCGGCGATGACGCCCGCGTAGTGTTCCTGCCTGAGGCCGTAAGCCTCGAAGACCTCGGCAATTTCCGCGGCTTCGGCATCGGGCTTGTCGAGAATTTCGATTTCTTCCCGCTTCAGTTCCGCCGAATAGTGGTCCGCTTCGCTGCGCGCCGCCAGATAGCCGCCCAGACCCATGGCGATGGCGCCGGCAGCGATTTCGGCAAAGCCCGCCGTGATGATGGTGCTTACTGCAACTGCAGCACCGCTGATGCCGGCCGCCAGCGCGAACGGCACGGTGAGGCCGTCGGCCATGCCGATGACAACATCGCGCACGAGGTCGCTGGCCTGGAAATGCTTTTCGTGATGCAGATGGGTATCCACGGCAGCAGTCTCGTCGGTGGTTATTGCACGGCAAAATTTACCGGAGGGAGGTTAGCAGCACGCAAGGCGCGCTACCCTTGCCGCAGCCCAGGGCGAGCGCTCATTTTTCCGCAGTTGCGCCGCCTGCAGGCAAAATGATCCTCATTGACGATAAAACGGTCCGAGAAATGC
>CAIQGU010000201.1 GCA_903871435.1 uncultured Burkholderiales bacterium
GATACTGCCAGGGACGACTTGGCAAGGCCGAACTCGAAATACGCCAGCTCGACAACGACGTGCTCAAGTCGCTCAACCCGGATGAGCTTCGAGGCGCCGAATCGTGAGCGCTGCCGCGGGTTCCCTGGATACACCGTCCCCGGCCGGCCAGCCGGAGCTGCCTCTGGACACGTGGATGCGCGCCTATCAGGAGCGCTTCGAGCAACAGGCGTCGGCGCGGCTGCCCTCCATCGCGCAGGAGCCCGAGCGGCTGCACAGCGCCATGCGTTACGCGGTGCTGGGCGGCGGCAAGCGCATCCGCCCGCTGCTGGCTTACGCGGCGGGTGAAATGGCCCAGGCCGATGTGGCAGCGGTCGACCACGTGGCGCTGGCAGTGGAATACGTCCACGCCTATTCGCTGGTGCACGACGACATGCCCTGCATGGACAACGACGTCCTGCGGCGCGGCAAACCCACGGTTCACGTGGCCTACGACGAAGCCACGGCCATGCTGGCGGGCGATGCCCTGCAGGCCGAGGCTTTTCGGGTGCTGGGCGCTGCACCGCTGCCACCCCAGATCCGCATCGAACTCATGCAGGATCTGGCGGTGTCGGCAGGAACCGAGGGTATGTGCGGCGGACAGGCGCTCGACCTTGCCGCTGGCGGCCAGGTACTCACACCGGCCCAGCTCGAGCGGATGCATCGCATGAAGACGGGGGCGCTCTTGCGCGCCTCGGTGATCATGGGTGCGCGGGCGGGCGGGCTGGAGCCTGCCGCCCTGGCTTGCCTGGAGCGCTATGCCAGCGCCGTGGGCCTGGCTTTCCAGATCGTCGATGACATCCTGGACGTGGAGGCGAGCTCGGCGCAGCTGGGCAAGACAGCGGGCAAGGATGAGGCGCAGAATAAGGCTACGTACGTATCGGTACTGGGACTGCAGGAGGCCAAGGCCCGTGCAGCCCACCTGCGGGAGGCTGCCGGGGCCGCGCTGCAGGACACCGGACTCCCCCCGGGCCGGCTGGGCCGTTTGCTGCAGCTGGCCGACCTGATCGTTGCGAGGCGCAATTGAAGAATGTAACGAACACCGCTGCCGGCAAGAACCTGCTTGCGCAGATCGACGCTCCGGCCGACCTGCGCAAGCTCGACCGTAACCAGCTCACCCCTCTGGCGGGGGAACTGCGGGATTTCCTGCTGCATTCCGTGGCCAGCACCGGAGGCCACCTGAGCTCCAACCTGGGCACGGTGGAGCTGTCGATCGCGCTGCACTACGTCTTCAACACGCCGGAAGACCGCATTGTCTGGGACGTGGGTCACCAGACCTATGCCCACAAGATTCTTACCGGACGGCGCGAAGCCATGCGCACCCTGCGCCAGGAAGGCGGCATCTCGGGCTTCCCGCGGCGCGTGGAGTCGCCCTACGATGCCTTCGGCACGGCGCACTCCTCGACCTCCATATCGGCGGCGCTGGGCATGGCCGTTGCCGCGCGCAACCAGGGTAGCGGTCGGCACAGTATCGCGGTGATCGGCGATGGCGCCATGACCGCCGGCATGGCCTTCGAGGCGCTCAACAACGCCGGCGTCACCGACAAGGCTCGCCTGCTGGTCATCCTCAACGACAACGACATGTCGATCTCGCCCGCCGTTGGCGCGCTCAACC
>CAIQGU010000202.1 GCA_903871435.1 uncultured Burkholderiales bacterium
ATTCATTACGTGCTGCGCAACTACCTGGGCATCCAGACCAGCGACCCGCGTTTTGACCTGAAGGTGCCATCCACCGAGGTCTTCGATTTTCTGAATCCGAGCACGGGTACGGGTTACCCGACTGCCTGAGAACCGCCAGGTCACTCCCCATGGAGGGTCGCCGGCGGATTGCCGCTGCTGCCGTAGGCAATCCGGCTGCTGCGGCGCGCCTCGCTTATGAAGTCTTACCGTCAACCGTCAGCGGCCAGTTTTAACTAGGCGGAGCGTTGATCCGCGGGAACATTGACATGGCCGTAGGGACAATGACGGCAGCCGCCGCCACAACACCTGCCGTGCCGGCGCAGGGCATCGGCGGTCAAAACCTGATAGCCGGAAACCGGGTCAATGTACGTATCACGGCCTTGCTCACAGGCTCGTCGATGCAGGTCTTCAAAATTGGTCATGCGACAATGTACACGTCGCTGTCACACTTGACCAACCTGCTGCCGAGCAGCCACATTTTCATCGGAATCGAATCCGAGAACTGATGTCCGAGCTTCCCGACTGGATTATTTCCGCACGCCAGCAGTGGGCTTGGCAAGGCCAGGCACGCCCGGCTTTCGCGGCGGCGCCAGGGCCGGGTCAAGTATCGGTCTGGGACTTCCCACGCCCGCCGCGCTTGGTACAGGATGCGCGTGAGGTGGTCGTGCGCTGGGGTGATATCGACGTTGCCTGCACGCGCCGCGCTGTGCTCGTGCTGGAGACCGCCCACCCGCCGAGCGTTTATATACCGTGGGACGACGTCGCCCGGCATCTCTTGCAGCCAGCATCCGGCAGCTCGTTCTGTGAATGGAAAGGTCCTGCACGGTACTGGACGCTGGTGCAGGGTGACCGCCGCCTGCCCCGCGTGGCCTGGAGCTACCCGCAGCCATTGGCCGGCGCCGAAGCGCTGGCCGACTGCGTGGCCTTCTATCCGAAGGCGCTTGAATGCACCGTCGATGGCGCCCCTGTGACTCCGCAGCCGGGTGGCTTCTATGGCGGCTGGATAACTCCGGAGTTGGTGGGACCGTTCAAGGGTGGCCCGGGCAGCGAGGGTTGGTAACGCTGCACAGGATTCACATCCTGTGCAGCGCTAGAGGGGGGCCGCTTGACGACTTCCTCGTTACGCTCGCCCCTTGAAAGCGCGGTTTTCTAGTACAGCTGGCCCGGGCCCTGCGGCGCGGCCCGGGCGCGGCGCTTCGGGGTCGTGGTGGGTGGCAAGCCACTTTTTCGTGAGCCACGCCGGTGCTGGATGTCGCTGGCCTCGGCGTGTGCCTCGCGGGTCCGGCGCAGGCCGTACAACTGGTCTTTAGCCGCTGCCAACGCCGTTCGTTCGTCAACGATCGGGCGCGGATACGCCGCGGTGCCGATCTCCGGCACCCACTGCCGGATGGCCAGCCCGTGGCGCACAACTGACGCATGCAGGCATCGACCATCGGGAAACCGGTGCGGCCTTCGCAGTCGACCGCGCTCTCGTGTACGCCATCGCCAGGACGCAGGCCATCGACGCTGCGCGCCATGTTGCGCCACTCGATCTCGGGTTCGTCCTCGAGCTTTTGCATGAAGTGACAG
>CAIQGU010000203.1 GCA_903871435.1 uncultured Burkholderiales bacterium
AGGCCTGTTGGTCTATGCAGCATCGACGACGATGCTGCCGTCAATTGCAATGTCAAAATCGTTTGCCCTCGACGTCACCGACGTCCGAACGTAAACCTCTAGAGAGATACTTTGACGGGGCGCCGAACCAGGCGCCGGCTACTTGGGGGGCCGCCTTACCACTGCCAGTCGCGGATCGGCGCCAGCGATTTCACCTGGACCAGGGCCGGCGAGTGCCGGTGTGCCGAATCGGTTTCCACCAGCGTCCCCGCGACGCGGACCTTCTTGCCGATCAGGGTCCGGGCTACGGACTGTTCCTCGTCGAACACCAGCAGCTGCACAAAAGAAGACCCCTGCGCGGCGGGGCTGAAATCGGCCATGCCGCCGGAGGCGTGCAGTTCACGTGCAAGTGGCGCGGGCAGTTGCAGGTAGTAGATGACTTCCGCGTGGTCGCCCGCGGGGTCTTCACCATAACCCGGCGCGCCCAGGAACTCGCCTACCTGCAGCGTGCCCTGGATCGCCACTGACTGCGAGGCGGCCGGCGCCGCCTGCGCGACGGGCAAGGCCAGCAGGGCAAGCAACAAGCAGAGGGATCGCAGTTTCATTGTCACACCTGGTTGGGGGACGGCAGGGGCCGGCTGTGTCACGAAATCCGCTTGTAATCGACGCTGACGAGGTGCGGCACCAGCCAGTCGTGCAGGTGCCGTACCGCCAGCAGGATGCTCTGGGCGTTGACATGCAGCAGGATGCAGTCGAGTTCGTCGAGGAAGCGCAGGTTGCGCGTCTTGAGGTCGATCGCGCCCTCGTACGGCGAGGTGCCCAGGAAATGCGCTTCACTGACAAAATGCGCGCGCAATAGTTCGGCGATGGAACGCACATCGGCTTCGAGCTTGCGCGCGTCGACGCCCGCCTTGAGTTCGTAGACAAGCGCGTTGGTGCGCGCCACCAGGCTTTGATGCTCCGCATCGATGTCGGCGATGCCGGTGCGGTGTTCCGGGCGGAATTCCAGCGGTTCAATGACGGTGAGCTCTGCACTGGTGGCATCGGCCAGGGCGAAGCCGCCGCCGCGCAGGTTCAGGGCCGTGCGCAAGGCCGTGTCGGCCGCCTGCAGCAGCCGTTCGCTGCTCGTGCCGTCGGTCGGATACACGGCTACGCCAATATGCGCGCACACGCGGTCCTGCGGATCGTTGCGCTCGAACAGCGCGCCGATGGCCGCAACCACGCGCGCGGCCGAGACGCCGGCGTCGTCGCGTTCGATGATCTCCGACAGCAACAGGACGAATTCCTTGCGGCTGAGCCGGGCAACCGTGTCGGAGTCGCGCACGCAGTTGCGCAGCGTCTCGGCCACGGTGGCTTCGATCTCGGCGGCCGCGTCCTCGCCCAGCGTTTGCAGCAGTGGCTCGAAATGTTCCAGATTTACGCGCAGCACGGCGGCACGGCGGCGGTGACGCCGCGCGGTGGCCAGGGCAATCTTGGTGCGGTCGAGCAGCAGCGCGCGGCTGGCAAAACCCGTGGCGGCATCGAAGGCGCCGGCCAGCGGTCCCGCCGCCGCCAGGTTGTCACCCACCCATGGCGTGAGATCCGTAACCAGCAGCACGATGGTGTGTGCGGCTTCCGTGGTGGTGACCGTGCTGCCACTGAGCAGGACCGGGATGTGTGTGCCGCCGGCATGCAGCAGGTTGCAACGCAGCTCGGCGCGCGGGCCCCCGTGGAGCAGACCAGAGCAAAACTCCTCGAGCGCCGGCCGGTCGCTCTCGGCGACGATGGCGGACAGACGGCGACCGTCGACATGGTGGTAGGGCGTGGTGCCGCCCAGGATGTCGCGCAGCGCCGGCGAAGCGGCGACGATATGGCCGGCTTCGACAAGCGCGAAGGGAACCAGCCCACTGCGGACCAGCGCGTTACCGACTTCGTCGGCCCGTGCGGGATAGCTTTGATCGGCGGGGGCGTGCGTATGGCGCGTGAGCGTGTTCATGAGGTACCTTGCAGGCAAGTGCCGGCCCAGCCGATAGGCAAGCAACGGGTACGTCAGTTTGGGCAACTGGCGTATTGACGGTAGCCGGGAAAAAGGCGGTAATTCGGGACTATTCCGGCTCAAGTTTCCTGCTGCCCCGCGGTCGTCGTTGCGGGACCGGACCCAGGTTCAGTCGTCGATCCGGTATTGGACCGTCAGGCAGTGGCTGGCGCCGGCGGCCAGTCGCACGGCGTTGGTGCCGGCATTGCCGCTTTCCACGCACACCATGCCCCGCCAGGCGCCCGGAGCGATATCCCCCAGCCGTTCTGCTTTGGCCTGCCAGGGATTCCAGACCACCGTCGATGCACTGCCCGACTTGGCGATATGGATACGCCGTCGCAGATCCGGATCGTCGATCCGGCAGTTGCCTTTGGCCTCATACAAGCGGTCAACCTCGCCGGCGAACCGCAGCGCGCCAGCGCCGCCCGCCTCGGTGACGGGTGCCGTGAGATCGGTGTTTGCCGGAGAACCCGCTCGTGGCCCAGCTGCCGGTCCTGCAGCCGCCCCCCCTGCCGCTGCCGCAGCGGCGTCAAAATAGCGCTCCCCCGCGAGCCCATGGATGGCAATCGCACCGATATCGCCCACCCGGAAATAGGTGTGCAGCGCCTCGGTGAATTCCACCGCGGCGCTCCCCGTGTTGCGGGTCATGAGCGCCACCTCCAGCACAGTACCGACGACGATGCGCACTTCGAGTTCAAACGCGGCGGGCCAGAGCGCGCGCGTTGCTGCGCTGTCGGCCAGGCGCAGGCAAAGAACGGTGGCGCCATCGGCAAGAGGCCGCGCCGCATCGAACCGCCAGGCCTGCGTGCGCGCAAAGCCGTGCGCCGGCGCCGCAGCTGCCGGGGGCACGCAGCCGGGCCCGGCCCCGCCAAACCACGGCCAGCAGACCGGGATGCCGCCGCGTATGGCCTTGCCCGGCGCATAGCGCGCATCGGCCGACAGCCACAGCACCGGATGGACCTGACCATGCGGCTGCCAATGCGTCAGCTGCGCGCCCTGCAGGCACACGCTGGCGCTGGCATGCCGGTTGGTGACATCGACGAAGACCAGCCCGCCGGGACCCTCCCGAAACACCAGCCCGGGCGTGCCGCTATGCCGGACGGCAAGTGCCGCCATCGAAGCGCTGTTGTCCATGGTTCCTCAGGGCGCGGTATCGCCACCGAACTCGGCCCAGCTGCCTGCGGACGAACGCAGGTAATCACGGCCGCCCTGGTGGAAGAGCACCGTGCCGGCGTTTTCGGCAACCCAGTCCGCTGTGGGCAGGGCGTGCGTCAGCGACTGCAGGTAGGCGGGATTGGTCCGCAGCGGTCCGGCCTGCAGCAGGCCGCCAATCACGGTGGTGAGGCTCAGATAGCTCGATGGCTTGTCGATCAGCAGGGGGCCATGGGTGCCGGTGACCAGGGCCGGGAAGCCCACCAGCTTCACCGCCACGGGCACTCGCGTGATGGCCCGCGTGGGCAGTTCGCGCAGCCCCGAAACCTGCACGGCGTCACCGCGCAGCGCGGCGCCGTGTTCGGGTATCAGCACTATTACCGTGGGCCGGCCGCTTTTCTCCACCAGGTCGAGAAACCGCCCCAGGTCGGCAAACAGCTGGCGCAGCCGCGGCGCATAGGTGTCGCTGCTGGCCATGCTGCTCATGCCGGGCACCCGGTTACCGTCATGCAGCGTGATGGTGTTGTAGAGCAGTGCGCGGTGGACATAGCTTGGGCTTGCGGCGGCCGCATCCGCGTTGTTCCACCATTGCGCGAGCAGTGCGTAATCGGAGCGGATGGGGGTGCCGTCGAAGGACGTCATCGCCACGGGCGCTGCCCGATTGTCCAGGGGGTCGGCGCCCACTCCGCCGTCGCTGGCCAGCTGCTGCGAAAAGTGATCGAAGTGGCCGTCGTGGTTGAGCAGCAGCGCCGGCTCGTAGCCGTCGCTGGCCAGGTTGCGAAAGAGATAGCAGTCATCGGTCGCAGTCCCGCTATAGAGCGCACTCTGGGGTGTTTGCCCGCAGGTGCTGTGAAGCAGCCGCAGGACGGCCGGGCCGCTGTAGGTTGCCGCCGAATTGAACTGGGAAAAGACGATGTCGAAACGGCGCAGCAGCGGGGCATCGGCCATCCGGGCGGCGGTGAGATCGTCGTTCGACAGCGAGCAGATGCTCAGCAGGACAAGATCGAAGCTGGGCAGGCCGGCGCGGCGCAAGGACACGGTTTTGCCCAGCTGCGCGCCATAAACCCCCTGCAGCGCGGCGTCGAGCTGG
>CAIQGU010000204.1 GCA_903871435.1 uncultured Burkholderiales bacterium
CCACGCCGGTCGAGCGATGGTGCGGGGACGCCGGGACGCACCGCACCGGGACGCATGGCGGCGCCTCCGACGATCCGACGATCAGTCGAGTGACCAAGTGCCCTGTTCAGGCTCGGTGGTGGCAGCGACACTGGGTCGGAGTACTCCCGGGATCCGTCCGGGCGACCGGAGGAAGCAGAGGAAGTGGGATCCATCGTGGCGAACAGGTCGGGCAGTCCGGTGCGGGTCGAAGTCGAAGATCCATTCGAACGCGATACCGAAGCGCGCCATCTCGGCTTCGATATGCGCGATGCGGTCGTGGAAGCTGCGCACGCCGACAATCAACACCGCATCGACGACGTCATTTACACCCTGTCCCGCCGGTGCACTGCTGCCGCCCTTCGCGCTACGCTCGGCCCCGGACACGGCAGTGCCGTCAGCCCGTTTTACGGCCTCAAGATTCGGAGTCATCGCTTGATTCTATCCGATCACCCTCCAGGAACCGGCACCCCGCCGCACGCGGGCGGGCCTGCGCCGGAAGCCGCCCCGCGCCCCATCAACGTCGTCGAGCCCACCCTGGCCAGCGAGGCCGGTCACTGCGCGGCCTTGTTCCTGGGTCTGCGCGCCGCGGCCCCCGGGCTGGCCTTCCGCGTCTGGATCGACCGGCGCGCGCAACTGCCGGGCTGGACCGGGGCATCGACCCCGGGAACTACGACCGCGTCTACGCCGGGATCAACCCCCGTAAATACGACCGCAACTACGCCGGGATCTGCGCCCACATCAACGACGGGATCAACGCCGGGCACTACGCTGCGGTCTACGCCAGGATCAGCGGCGTCGGGATCAACAGCGACGTTGACGCAGCTCGAACCCGTGTTTTACCGGCGCTGGCGCAAGGTGCAGGCCCTGCTGCTGTACCGCCGGCTGCTGCGCGCCGGCGAGCCCGTGTTCATTCCCACGGCAACCTATTTCGACCTGCGCGCCGTGGATCTGGCGGCACGCGGCAAAGTGCCGCCGCGGCGCGTGTTCCTCTACTTCCACAAGCTGCGCATGAACGCGCAGCGCGCTCAGGCGCTGGCGCAGCTGGCGCGGCGCCAGCCGGAGCTCGAGCTGTTTGGAACCTCGGAAGAAATCGTGGAACGGCTGCGCACGGCCGGATTCGCCCATGTGCGGCGGGTGCTGCCGGTTCTGAGCGGCGGGCAGCCGCAGCCGGCGCCAGCCGAGCTCCCGCCGTTTCGCTATCTGCTATCCGCCGGCGCCGCGCGCGCCGATAAGGGCTTCTCGCACATCGTCGACCTGGTGGAATGGATGGCGCGCAGCGGCGCGCAACTGCCCATCGCGGTGCAAACCTCCGGCGACCATTACGGCCGTCATGACGAGCGCACGGCCGCCGATCTCGTGCGGCTGCGCGCCAGCGCCTACCCGGGACTCACGCTGATCGATGGCACGCAGGATGGCAAGCAGTATGCCGCGCTCTTTCCGGGCGCCGTGTGCCTGCAGCCGTACGAGCGCGCCGAATATGCCGACAAGATGAGCGCGGTGACGTTCGATGCGCTGCGTGCCGGAGCGCCCATCGTCACCTTGTCGGGCACTACCATGGCGGCCATCATTGCTCAGAGCGGCGCCGGGTTCGTCATCGAGGAGGCAACCGCGCCGGCGCTGCTGGCGGCGGCTACGGCGGCGGTGGAGCGATACGGGGAGTTGCAAGCGCGGGCCATTGCGGGGGCGACGG
>CAIQGU010000205.1 GCA_903871435.1 uncultured Burkholderiales bacterium
CTGGAGCAGGAAGTGAAGATGAAGTTCACCAGAACCGCGCGGCCGTCGTCGAGTTCGCGAGGGAAGGCCACCTGGCAGCCATCGTCACGTACCAGCGCGATCGGAGGGATGTCGAGCACGACGCTGCGCTGCGTGACCGGCGACCTGCCGGATGGCGGCAGTACGGCAGACGGGCCGCCAGCACTGTGATGCGCCGCCGGCTCAAGGTCGCTGGGACTGGGCTGAGGGCTCGCTGCCACGGCCGCAATGGCGTGCATCGTCAGCAGCGCGGCGGCGGCAATGCGCGATGGAAAATGGAAAGTCAGTTCGCCTTGCATGAGTGCTCCCGTTTCACACGGTAATGATACGGACGGATGCGGACGATCAGCGGCAACCGGGCGTTGCTGCTTGCGCTAGGGATTGCGCCAGTCGCCGTCGGGTACCAGCCGATGCGGCGCGGCGAAATGCACCAGATAGCCGCCCTTGTTAGCAAAGCGCTGGCCAGGTGCCATGCTCAGCCGCGGGTACATGCCGTTGAAGCGGCGATGCGACAGCATGACCTCAAGGCGCTCGACCAGGTACTCGGGCACGAAATTGACGTGCATTTCGCCGACCGTTTCCGAAAGGATCTGACACGCGATATAGGTCTGAAGTTCCACGCGCTCGCTCGTCAGCGGAATGTGCTTGATCCGGAACCACCCCTGGGGCATCGTCATGGCCAGCGCCCGTCGCTCCGGCAACTCGAGCGGGTAGCTCAATTCACTGACCTGCTGCCAGGCCGGCGGCAGCGGAATCTGCTCGAGTCCACCCAGCAGGCCGGATAACCAAACTGAAACACCCGGTGGGGGCTGCGCGGGCAGCGCGGCAACATCCTCGGGTGGCAGCCACAGGACGAGCGTGGTTCCGGACGCAACGCCGACCGCCCGCGCCAGCTCTGTCGCACGGTCGCCCGTGCCCGGCAGCACGCGCATCTCGGCTTGCCAGCCCTGGGCAGCGAGCTGTTCACCGAGCTGGCGCGCCGCGGACTCGATGCCGGAGCCGGCGCGCACGACCTGCACCACGCGGCGAACGGCAGTGGTGGCCGGCGCGGCTGCGCCGCATTCCGCTTCAGACCCCGCGGACACGCCCGACTGGATGCCATCGGCCATCAGTGATGCCTCGAGAAAAAGCCCACGCGAAAAATAAACAGGGAAGAAATCGGACTCCCGCACGACTGGTACATCGACATTGGGAAAGAGACAGGGAAGGTGGCTGACCTCGCAGAAGTGGTGCACAGGCTCCCAGTCGGCGCCGCCTATGCCCGACAGGACCGCAAACACCGGTTCGCGGGCGCGATACGCCTGCAACTGCTCACCCCAGGTGGTGGCAGGCCCCGTCAGGGTCCAGACGTGCAGTACCCACTTGCGGGTGACGCGATACAGCACGCCATGGGTGTCGTGGGCCATGGGGCGGGCCGCGCCCGCGATGATGTGATTGCGGTCCTGGAAGAACTGACGCATCGTCGCCAGCATGCCGTCGCGCGCAACGGGATCGGCGTCGGGCGTGATGATCGTCGCGAAGTGCAGGGTGTCGTCGGTTACGCCGGGCGTTTCGCCGGTTCCGAGGTCGCGCAGGTAGGCGATCAGAGCCGCCATGTCCTGGTCGCCAATGGCATACCGGGGCATCAGCACGGAGAGGGGCTGGCCGTTGCTGCTGACGCCGTCGCGCAGCGCCCGGGCGAGGCTCTCCACGGTGTAGGGGGAACGCGAACGCAAAACGCCACCTTGACCGCGGGGCGGCAGCGCTGAGGGCGCGTCATCGGCCTCGGGCAGGTTGGTGGACCGCTGCCGGAACAGGTAGTCGCCGCTGATCGGCGGGATGACCGACTTGCCCTCGGCCGTCCCCAAGCCGCTGCGCCGATGACAGACCGCGCATGCCGCATCCGGCCCGATGAGGGAGCGGCCAGCGTCGCGTGTGCCCTGCAGAGGCGTGCCGTCCGAGAGAAGTCCATCTCGATACAGTTGCTCGGGCGTCCACGGCGCGGCACTGGCTGGCAGCGCCACGAGCGCTGCCAGCAGCACCGCCAGCACGGCGGCGGGACCGCCGCGCCATAACGGGCGCGTGTAGCCCGGGCACCCTCGCTGGAAAGCGGCCAGGGCCATGCGCTAGGGCCTCACAGCTTGCTGAAGTGGTCCGGCGTGATCGCCGGGTTGGCCGTCGCGGTCTCGATGATGATGCGGTCGGTATCGCGGTAGCCCTCGACGCGCGTCTCCATCAGGAACGGCACCTTGACCCCATCGACCGTGCGGTAGTCCTTCAGCGCGGTGTACATAGGCTTGAGCTTGCCGTCGAAGCGCCGGGCGCCCTCGACCCGGACATCCAGGAAGGTCTCGGCGTCAACCCAGACGTGGCGCACATCACCGTTGGCCAGCAGCACCTTGAGCTTGTAGGCCGCCTTGCCGTCCACCGCATCGACGCCCTCGCTGCTGACATTGCTGCCCTTGGCCTGGGCGTCGAGCAGCCAGCCATCCAGGTCCGCCTGATCGGCGGCCAGCTTCAGTTCTTCGGGGGTGAAAGGCTCGGCTTTGCTGTCGGGTCCCAGGTAGGGCCGCAGCTTCCAGCCGCTGTTGCCGTCGTAGACCTGTACCGCCGTCTTGTCGTTCACGTAGACCTCCAGGCGGGACTTGCGGCCGCGCGCCAGTTCCAGCTTGAAGGGGACCTGAATGACGGGCGCAGCATCGACCTCGGCCGAGCGGACGATGCGCTCCTTGCGACGCTCCTTGGGGGTGGCATGCGGATTGCCGAAATTATTGTCCGGCAGGGGCTGCTTGCGCCCCGCATCCATCTTGCCGCTGTAAGCCAGCGCCTGGATCTTGCGCCACGCGTCGGCGCCGCCGCGCGCCTGGGCGTTGCGGCTCAGGATCTCGGCGACCGACAGGGACGGCGCCGTCACGGCTGCTGCGACCGGCTTTGGGCTCGCGGCCGGCGCTGTCTGGGCGGCCGGTTGCGCGGCGGGGGTCGGTGCGTCGATGGCGCCGGCCTGCAGGGCCAGCAGCGCCAGCGTCACAGCCAAGGTGCCTTTGCGTTGGTTCGATGTCATGTTCAGGTTCTCCCTTCGTTGCAGCGTCGCTGTCGGGTCGATTTACTCGACCACGACACCATCCGCGCGGAATCGGCCGACCACGACGTCGACGTGGCCGCCCGGCTTGACCAGCCTGTTCGGATTTCCAAACAGGATGTAGTAAATCCGGCCCTCTTCCTGGCGCGGCGTCTGCCGCAGTTCGCCGATGTTCTCCATGGCCGGCACCGCCAGGCGTATGTCGGTCGCCTCGTCGATGACGAATGCCTTCGAGCGCTTTTCGTTGAGGATGCCGGCCTTGTCGGCATCGAGCACGCGGTATTTGAAGGCGAGCATCCACCCGGACGACGTGCCATGCACGCCCAGGACTTCAACGCCCCAATTCTTGCGGAAGTACTCGTCGTAACGCTGGTGCCAGGCGGTGGTGTTGGCGAGCGTTGAGTGGGCTGCCGGTGGGGCCGACGAAAGAGCACTATTCCGATCTGCCGTATTTGGCGTGCCAGGTTTTACTGCCGGGGAGAACGCGGTTGCTCCACCAACCGCCGGCGTTGCGGACGGGATGACGATCGGTTCATCCGCACGACAGGCCAAGCCTGGCACCAGCAGGCACAGAACTACCACGGTCAAGCGCACCAGAACACCCCTGCTCACTTCGGCACCTCCAAGGACAAACGACGAGCTATTCGAAAGATTACGGCAGAAGTTGCAACAACTTGAGGTTCCGCAGCGCTCATATTTTCGACTTGAGGCGCTGAAAGCGGCGCCGAAAAAAACGGCCCGGCTTGGATCCCGGGCCGCGCGCCTTGTCATCACGTACGTTCGGCTCTTGCGGCCGTCATCGCCCACGAGGCACCACCACCCGTCAGGCTAAGCGGACAGGATCTCCGATGGGATCCTGTCCGCAGGGCCTTAACGGTGACGTTCAGTTGCCAGTGATTACCACGGTACCGCCGGTCGTCGACGCGCCCGTCACCGTGACAGACAGCGTCGCGTTAGCCGGCGGATTGCGGCCCGGCTGATAGGTGACAATCAAGGTGCAGGTATTCCCCGGCGTCAGCACGGTCGCCGGCGGAACGGTACCACCCGCCTGGCAAGTGCTGGTCAACGAGAGGCCCAAGGTCCCGCTGTTCCTACCCGACGTCTTCACCAGACTTAGGCCGGTTATCGTAAATGGGCCATTACCGGTGTTCGAGACCGTTACAGTTTTGGTCCCCTGCCCAGTCAGCGTCAGCGAGTTGGTCGACAGGCCAAGCACGCCCTGCACCGGTACGGTTCCGCCACTGGCGACCTCATCTGCGCCGATGTCGTATCCCTTGCCCTGGGGACGCGAATCGGCGTCGATGTCGTGGCCGAAGCTCGGATTGGCTCTCAACTGCGCCGCGGTCGGCGTGACACCCGCGTCGACGGCAGGGCTGGTCGTCCCGCTCAGGTGGTAGTTGCCGTTGGCATTTGCCGGGGCGGCCGGGTCATACAGCGACAGCGGACCGAACTGCACGTCCACATAGTTGCCCGACTCATCCAGCGTGGCGGCGGCATTGATGTTGAACGGCGGCTGGAACGGCGAACCGGGTTCGAACTGGACCTCCGGCGTGACGCGCCCGCCGTTGCAATAGCTCTTGACGAAGGCCGGGTCGGACGCGATGTTGCCCGTGTAGGCCGCACCGGTCGTGTACCCCAAGGCGCTGGAGAGGACCGTGTGGTCGAACACGAACTTGGTCGCGCCCGGCGTTGCCGACGCATCGCCGACGATGCCGATGTCCCAGTACCTGGCGTCCGTCGTGTCGCAGTAGCCTGTGGCCGAACCGGCCGGCACCGTCAGTTGCGCGCAGGAATTGCCGATAAGCGCGGTGGTCGCATCAGTGGCGGTGTTCGACGAGCACAGCACCGCCGTGCCATTGGTGGTCTTGGTCGTGAAGAACTGCGACCGGTTATGCCAGATGATGTTGTTCGACATGATCTTGGGCTGCGAGAAAGTCTGCTGGCGCATGCCTGCAGCGTTCAGCGCGCCGTTGAGCGCGGCGCTGGTCGGATCGCTGGCAACACCGGCCGGGTTCGGCCGGGCCGTCGAAGGACCGGTGGCGCGCCCGTTGACGGTCGAATTCATCAGGTTGCCGGCAATGCCGAGTCCGTCGTTGTTCACGATGGTGTTGCCGAACATGTTCACGTAGACCGCGTCCGCGAGCGAAACGCCGGCGCCGGCCCAGCCTGCGACGTTGTTGGCAATGATGTTGTTGCTCAACGTCACCGTCCAGGTCTGATCCTGGCCCAGGTCGGTGCCGTTGATCGAGGAGAGGCGAACGCCACCGCCGCTGCCCGAGCGAACCGAGTTGCCCTGGATCAGGTTGGAGTCGACGACGATATTGCCCGCGCCCGTGCTGGCCACCGTCGCGCTGCCCGGCTCTCCTTCGATGGCAAGACCGCCACCGAAGTTCGGACCGGTTTGCTGGTAGGCCTCGTTGAAGAGGATCGAGTTGTGGGCCACAACGCCCGGCGTGCTGTTGCCGACGATACCCACACCGGCGCCGTCACCGGCACTGAAGTTGCCGCAGATCCAGTTATTGGTCACGGAGAAATTATCCGCGCCCGCATCGATGGACAAGCCGCTGCCGACGCCGCTGGTAGCAACGAGAGAACCGGGGGCTGCATTGGCCTCGTCGGTGCCGTTGTTGATGATGCTGTTGTTGTGGATCGACACGTTGACGTTGTAGGCAAGGTATCCGCCCAGGTCCTGCGCCTGACGGTTGGGCGTCTGCGCTTCCAGGTAGGGCTGGCCGATGCGGACGCCACCAGCGTACGGGCCGCTATTGCCATAGACGCGGTTGTTCGACACCTGCAGGCGATGGGCCCAGCCGTTGACATAGATGCCGCCACCGGCGTCAGAACCCGTCACGCCGATACCATCGATACGCGACGGGTAGCAGGCGAAGTCCCTGAAGTTACGCGAGGCCGCAGTCGCCGCGATGGGCTGGTCGGGATTGGCCGGCGGCGTGTAGCCGGGGATGCTCGGCAGCGTGCCGGCCGTCGGGTAGAAGCCATAGGGCGTTGCCGGTACCAGGTTGGCGACCGGGTTGGGTGCCGTGGCGGAACCCAGGGGCTGACAGCGCGGCGCAAGCGGATTGGCCTGCACGTTTGCCGCAAGCACCGTGATGCCGGCGCCTTCCTCGGTGGACAGCGCCGAGGGCTCAAGCAGGACGATGCCGCCGGTGATTTCCTGGCCGGGCAGCGGATCGATCTGCGCAGGCGCAATGGCTCCACCCACCGTCAGCTGGTTGCCTTCGGGATCGAGGCCAAACATCAGGTTGATGCGGGCACGCCAGTCGGCGAGCTTGCTGTTCGGGTACTTGGTCGCCTGGATGGTGACCGCAGCTGCGCCAACGCCTTGCAAACGTAGCGGCTTCCACAGCACGTCCAGTTCCGGATACGTGCCAGCATCGATGATGATCAGGTCGCCGGGCAGCGTGTTGACGTTGTCGATCGCATCCTGGATGGGGTGCGGCAGGCCGTAACCCTGGCCCGTGCCGATGCCCGTTCCCGGAGCAGGTGCGGCAACGTACCACGGTGCGCGATAGCCGGCCTTCTTGGAGTTGTCGATTGTCACCGTCACGGTGTCAATGCTGCTCACGCCCGTGGATGTCGTGATTACCAGCTGGTAGTCGCCAGTGGCCAGACTCGCAGGCACGGTGGCGACCACGCTGGCATCCGTCCAACCCGTGCTCGATACCGTCAGTACGGTGGATACACCGGCCTTGTCTTTCAGCGTCACCTTGCCAGCCGTAGCGCCGAAGCCGTAGTGGCGGGTAATACGGTTGGTTGCGTACGTGGTACCCGGTAGGGTCGTCGGACCCGCATACGCCGGGTTGAGCACGCTTGTGTCACCCAGCGCGGTGATCGTCAGGGCAGGCGCAGCCGCGCTCAGGTCGACATAAGGTCCGACACCGGTGGTGGGCAGCACGGCGCCCGGCGGCAGGGAAGCCCGCGTTGCCGTCGGCTTCCAGTTGCCATCGACACGCAGCACCGCTGGCGTCAGCGTCGGGTACTGGCAATCCACCGGCGCGTAGTGCGAGGCAAACGCGGATACCGGCAGGACCGGCGTGTCCAGGTACGTCGTCACGCCCGGCAGGATCGGCCAGTTGTAGCAGAAGTCGCTGTACTGCGAGTTGTAGTACGGGTCCGTCACGAACTTGCCCGGGTGAGCCGGATCGGCCACGGGACCGGGATCGTTCATGCAATACGTCAGCATGTTCGGTGCATAGCCCGAAGGATTGGGCACATTGGCTTCCCAGGTCGACACGTTCAGGAAGTCGAAGGTACCCCACTTGTCGGTATAGGCGCGCAGGATTTCCGTGCCGTTGAAATCTCGCACCGAGATCGGCGCATTGGGCAGGGCGAACTTCTCGCCGAAGCTCGGGCTGTACGGATCGAACTCGGCCGCAGCGTCGTTGAGCATCAGGCCGCTCACGTGGCCGGCGATGGGCGCGGGCGTCCACAGGGAGAAGTCGGCGTTCGAGGCCATCTGGTCGACCACGGTCACCAGCTTGCGATCGCACAGGTTGCGAACCTGGCCGGCAAACGGCGCCGACTGTGCGGCTTCGGGAACAACGGTCAGGAAGTCCGGCACGACGTGGGGAACGCCCACGCACGGCGGGAACAGCTGGATGTAGCCCTGCGGATTGCTGTTATTGAGCGTTGCTTGGTCCGGCAGGATGAAGATATTGGTCAGGTTGCCGAACTGCTGCGGGGCCGCCGAGATCCATGCGTCGCCGATGAGGATGTTCTTGTCCTCTTCCTTGATGACCTCGAAGCCGGGCGGCGTCACCACTTCGACCACGTACTGGCCGGGCGGCAGTATGGCAACCGGCGCGGCCGAGCCGTCCGGGTTGACCATCGGCTTGCCCGTTGCGTTGTTGAGCAGGGTCGATGGATGGGCGGCCGTGTAGGCAGCCGAGGGGAAAGCGTAATAGCCGTCATAGACCGCCGGCTGGACCTGGTTGAACGCGTGCTGGCCGTCATAGCACTTGAACTGGTTGGTATTGCCGCCCAGCGTGAAGTTTATGAACGGATCGGTCTTGCCCGCCACGTACGACGGCGGGTTGGCCGACGCCGGGGCATTGCCGGGGCACGACATATTGGGCACGCCATTGGTCGTGCCGTTGGCCCAGTCATCCCAGCTCGACGTCGTGGTGGTGTCGACCAGGGTGTCGCTGGTCGTGCCGTCGGGATTGGTGACGCGCCGGTAAAGGTTGACCGTCACTCGCGGAATACCCGGCTCCGAAAGGTTCTGCACCTTCAAGCGCGGGTCATCGAAGGCGCGTACCGACGCGAAATACACGAGGCCGCTGATACCGCCGTTCTCGCCCGCCACGAAGGGCTGCTTGCCCCATTCCAGGAATTCGGTCTGGTTGATGAAGCCCTGCATGCCCTCGGTGATGAAACCCGGGGGATCGATGCGCTCCGTCTTGCCGGCCGTGCTGTATTTGGCTCCCGGGATGCGGTTGGCCGCCGGCACCGGGAAGGCCTCAGTGCTGTTGATCACGCCGAGGGTGCTGAAATACTCGGTGGGCGCAAGCGCGCTCGCGCCACCCAATGCAGTCTGGTCGGATATGCCGCCCGCGTCATAGATGATGTGGACGCCGGTGTTCTTGTAGCGCGTCTGGTCGTTCTCGAGCACGTACCAGTTGAACAGCGGGAACAGCTCGTTGTGGAAAGCGTTGCCCGAGTTGTCCGTGATCAGCTTGTTGGAGAACGTGCCGTCCCGGAAGCGCACATTGGCCACCAGGTTGGTCAGGCCCGGCTCGCCGGGGTCACGCACGCCATTGCCGTTGAGGTCGAGGTAGATCGTTTCCTGGATGCGCGTGAACCAGTTGAAGACCGGCGTATCGCCACTGGAGACGGTCAACTTGCCGGTTGCGTCAGGAACAACGACCAGCTTCTGCGCCTTGATCTGGTCGAGCCACTGGTCCCAGATGAAGAGTTCGTAGGTGTCCGGCGGCACATTGCTCAGCGTGAAGTTGCCGTCGCCGTCGCAGGCCGCGAATGCCACGGTCGGGCCGGTGCCGGACTGCGAGTTCAGCGTCGCATAGCAATTGGTGTAATTGAGGGCGGCGCGGGCGCAACTGGCGTCCTTGTTCAAGACTCCGTTGGCATCGGCGCAGCTGTCGTTGAGCTTGGCTTGCGGCGGGCGGTCCATGTGCAGGTTGGTGGCCCGTCCGGTCACCGTGTAGAACTTGGTGTTTCGGGGCTGGGCCTTCGCGGTGGCCGCATTGGTAGCCGCAATGTGCGCCGGGTTCATGAAGCCGATAGTGGAGTGGAAGCCCGGCGGGCCGAACTCCTGCCAGTACGCAGGCTCGCCGGCGTGCACGAAGCTGTCGTTGTTGGGCGTGCCCTCGAGGGTCGTCACCTGGATCCACTGCTCGCCCGCGGCCTCGCGATAGGCAGCCGGGTGCGCCTGGACGTCGATCCGGCCGGGAATCACGTTCTTGACCAGCGCCATGCCGGTGTAAGGCGATACGTCCTGGCCACGCTTGTCGAGCACGGGCAGACAGGTATAGATCACGCCGATCGGGGCTTGCGCGCCGTTCGGGGTGGTCGGGCACAGGTTCGAGTACTTGTTCCCGTCGGTGCCCGTGCCGGCGATATTGGCCAGGGCATTGGTCAGGGGCTGGTTGAACAGGTCATAGGTGATCTGGCCGGCCTGGTCACCCGAGCTGCCGCGGGTGTCGTAGATCACGATTTCGAAGCCACCCAGGCCCGGCTCGTTGTCGTCGACGTCGCCGTTGACAGGGTTCTTGTCCTCGAACACGAAGAAGGACATCTGGCCCGGGGGCAGCGGATTCTGCGGCACGAGCACGGTCACCGCAGGCCACGAGGTGGCGCCCGCAACTGTGGTCGGGACGATAGGCGCGGCACCCATCGTATGACCCGTGAGCTTGGTACCCGTCGTCACGCCCGGTGTGTCGTCGCCGGGCAGTACGGATATGAAGTATCGCTTGGTCGGATCGAGCGCGACGTCCGCCGGGAAGGAGCGCGGCTGGGTGGCGCCAACGGTGACGCCGCCGATGCTCTGGTTGTCGTTGCAGCTGCGCACGCCCGTGCATCCAGCCGCGATCACCGGCATATAGCTGCGATGGAAATTGGTCGCAAGGCTCTGGCTGCTGGTGGCCGTGGCTACGCCGCTGCCGATGGCCGTGGTGGGAACGGTCGCGTCCGGCGTTTCATACAGGGTGTACGTGAAGCTGGTGCCAGTAACGCTATTGATCCGGAAAGTGCCGTTGAAGACGTCGGTCGTGGAACCCGAGATCTGCACATAGGTGCCGGGCACGAAACCGGCGAAGTTGGCGGGCAGGGTTCCAACGCTGACCGTCACCTGCGGGCTCACCAGGCCGGGCTGTAGCGTCTTCGGCGTATAGGCGATGCTGGTGAGCGGCACATTGAATGCAGGCGGCACGAATCCGGCATTGCCCGGGTCGTGCAGGAAGGTCTGGTCTTCTTCGATCACCCAGCGGTAGTCAGTGCCGGGGTTGCTGCCGTCGACCGAGTCCTTCAGGGAAACCGCGACGCCGCTGCCTTGCGGGAAAACCAGCTGGGCGGTCGACGAGGCTGACTTGCCCTGGGCATCGACGGCGAAATAGGTGAACTTGTAGCCGCCAGGAGCCGTGGCGGTGGCAGTGAAGCCACCGTCCGCGAGCAGCTGGACGGTACAGGCGCCGGTTCCCGCGGGCACGGCTGTGGTGCTGCCGGCGGGTGTAAAGCCGGCGGCGCTGCACGTGGGCGCCGAGAAGGGGACAACCTGTCCGACCCCCGGTATGGCAGAAGGTGGCGCGTTGTTAGCGCTGGCCTGCAGGGTGTACGTGCTTGAGACTCCAGCCAGCACACCCGGGTGCGGCACACGCAGCAGGGAGGCAACGCGGCTGGTGAAGGTACGCGTGGCGGGAGCAGCGACCGTCTCGCTGGCAGTGGTGGCAGCCAGATTCACGGTGGCGCACACACTGCTGGTGGTGACGTTGCCGCAGTAGGTGAAGCTGTCGTTGGCGATCGCCACACCACCTTTGGGCGTATACACGAAGGTGCCGTTGGGCTGCATCGCGATCGAGCCATTAGCCGTGGTCAGGGTCGTGGCAACCACCGTGGTGCTGCCCCCAAGCACCGCGCCGGTCACGCCGACGTCATTGGCCAGCACGTTACCGGTAAAGGTCGTGGCATTGGCCGGAACGTTGAACGTATCCGGGTTGGCGGCAATCGCGATGGCGGAGGGGATGATTCCCGTGCCCGCCACCTTGAGCGCGCCAAGGGATGTGGATGTCGCGGTGGTACCGGGCGGTGCAATGGCCAGGAAGCCCTGCAAGCCGGAGAACGACTTGCCGCCGCCCGAGAGCGACAGTTCGCGGTCGAGCACGGCGTAGGCCGTGTCGGTGAACGTACCGGAGGTCGCGCCGGCGGCGGGGGTGATGGCCACGTCAACCGTCTTGCCGGCGGGCAGCAGGATGGCGCTCTGCACCTTGCCGCTGACGAGCGGACTCGTGGACGTCGCGGTTTTTGTCAGGGCGATGGCCACGTCGGGCTGGAGATTGCCGTCCTCGGCGATCAGCGTGCTGTTGACGCCAACGATGGTGGGGATGTGAGTCTTCAGACCGGCATTGAGGAAGCGCACCACCACACGGCCCGTGGGCGTTGTCGCGCCCGGAGTGTCGCTGATGATGGCGGCTGACAGCGCCGGGTTGGTGCGGCTGTAGCTCTGCCCATTGAGCAGGAAGTACGTGGGCGCGTAATTGACGGCCGGCGGGTAGCACGCGATCGTCGTGCAGTCGGGCTGGCCCGCATTTGGCGTGTACGTCGGATTGCCGATGGGGTTGTTGCCGGACACATTGGGCGCGACGCGCTGCTCAAGCGCGGCGAAGTTGGCCGCGTTGGCGAGCGTCGGCGCTTGCGCGGCTGCCATGGCGAGGGCGGCGGTATCGACGGCGGTGTTTTGCAGCACATCGACTTCGCTCAGCAGGAAGGTGGCATCTGCGTCGTAATTGAGCGGAACGGGTGCGGTTGCAGGGCCCGTGCTGGCTGCGTACGCGCTGTTGGGTCCGCCGGGGACCGGCGCGACACCGGCATTACCCGTGACGATCAGGACGCCATAAAGGCCCATGGGCACTTGCAGCGACGGCCGGCTGCCCGACTCATAGAGGTACGTGCCCGGCTTGAGGTTCAGCCAGGTGTAGGTCTGCGTTCCCGCCGCGGTCACCGTTCCACCGATGCCATCGGCTTCCGGCGCGAACGAGCGGGCACGCGGGCCTTGTCCCGGTGGCGTGAAGTTGGCCGCCGCCTGACCGACGAAAGTCGTCAGCCCGGCGCCCGAGTGCGTGGGACTGGCCACATAGTTCGGCGAGCCAAGTCCGCCCCCGATCTGGCCGAGGACGGTGATCGACGTCGGTGTCGGGAGCTGGTTGGTGAGGTTGATCGTCAACGGTTCACCGGTCGGCACGATAATGGTCGGCCC
>CAIQGU010000206.1 GCA_903871435.1 uncultured Burkholderiales bacterium
CCTCATCGTCGCGGTACCGGCAGCAGCAACTGGCGCTGCTCCGCGTACCGTTCACAACGGCCGTTCCCGATATCGACGAGGCACCGCTACCCGGGGAAGCACCCGCAGCCACGGCCGTGCGGCTGGCCTTGCGCAAGGCGCAGGCCTGCGCTGCGCGCAACCCCGGCGCGCTGGTCATCGGCGCCGACCAGGTCGCGGAACTCGATGGCGCCGCCATCGGCAAACCCGGCAATCATGCGTCCGCCACATTGCAATTGCGCGCCATGTCGGGCAAGACCGTGCGCTTTCACAGCGGCCTGGCGCTCGTGGATAACGCGAGCCGGTGGCATCACAGCGCCTGCGTCGAAACCGAAGTGCGCTACCGAATCCTCTCGGATGCCGCCATCGAAGCCTATTTGCAAGCCGACCAGCCCTATGACTGCGCGGGCTCGGCGCGGATTGAATCGCTGGGCATCTGCCTCGTCGAGGCCGTACGCAGCGACGACCCTACGGCCCTGGTAGGGCTGCCGCTGATCCTGCTCACGAGCCTGCTGGCCGCCCGCGGTGTCAGCGTGCCGTCCGTTGGGGCAGCCGGCGCCGCGACGCCATCATGACAGCGCAACGCGGCACGCTGCACCTGGTTCCGGTTCCCATCACGGCCTACGGCAGCGATGCAGCCGCAGTGGGTGGCAGCGCGGCGCAGACCGGAGCGGGATCGCCCGCCGCGGTGCTGCCACCGGCATCTCTGGCCACGGCACGGCGTGCGCGCTATTTCCTGGCCGAGAACGCCCGCAGCGCGCGCGCCTTTCTCAAGGCCATCGGCCACCCGGAACCCATTGCAAGCCTGCGTATCGTTGAAATCGGCCACGCTCCCGACGCGGCGCTGATCGACGCCTGGCTCGACCCTCTGGTGCCAGCCGATGGCACACCGCCAATAGATGCCGTTATCGTTTCTGAAGCCGGTTGCCCGGGGATCGCCGATCCGGGCGCCAACGTCGTGGCGCGGGCGCACCAGCGAGGCATCGCGGTCGTGCCGTGGGTTGGGCCGTCTTCGATATTGCTGGCCCTCATGGCCGCGGGCATGAACGGCCAGTCGTTCCGCTTCCTGGGCTACCTGCCCCAGGACCGCGCGGAACTGCAGCAGCGGCTGCTCGGCGTGCAGCGCGATGCGCAGCGCGGCGAGACACAGATTTTCATCGAAACGCCCTACCGAAATACGCGCTTGTTTGAAACGCTGCTGCAGGTGTGCGACCGCAGCCTGGCGCTGTGCCTGGCGGTGGACCTGACGGCGGCGGGCGCAAGTGTCAACACCCGGACCATCGCGGAGTGGGCTGCGCTGGCGGCGAGCGAGCGGCCGGTTCTGGATCGGCGCGCGACGGTGTTCCTGCTCTGCAGCACGACGGCCGGGTTGGTGGTGTCTGGCAAGCGCAAGCGTTGAGGCCATCCTGGTTAGGCGACGGCCGGTTTTCGCTTGGTTCTGTCAACGGTAAAGTCAATGCCAGCAGGGCGCAGCGGAGTTAAGATCGAAGTGCAGCATGGGAAAGTTGGTGCATGAAGGTTGGCGCTTGAAGGTTGGATTTGTCGGCATTTCGCGGAGGGAACCTTATGGACCAGTCGGTTACACGGCCGATGTTGCCGCAGCGTGTGGGTCTGGTGCGTGGTGCACCTGGGTTCTTCGCACCAGGCTTGCGATCTAAAGGCCAACTGACGCGTACAGCCCAGCTGCGCATAGGTCTGCTCGCGGGGTGTTGCCTGGCCTTCGGATTGGCCGCCTATTTTGGCGAGTCCAGCGCTTACCTGTTGGCGGACCCTGCACTGGCGCGCTTGCTTCGTGGCATGGCGCTTATCAAAGGTTTGATTGCGATTGCGGCGGTGACGGCTGTCTACTGGCGGTTGGTTTGGCCGCTCTCCGGTTCCGTGGCTGCGATTTATGTCGTCTCGTCCTGGGCGCTTGTGGGTTCGAGCATGCTTATATGGCAACTTTCATCCATCGCGATTGCTGCTGTGATTTTTCATGCGGCGGTGTTGTCGATGCTGGTGGTGGGGTGGCGGGAAAAGTAAGTTTGGTGGTTCTCTAATTTTTTACGACCTGGGGCACGATGGTCTTCCGGTTAATTTTCAAATCGTGCGGCGATGGTCCGTACGAGCCCCGGCTGCCCTGTGCCCCTGGCGGCCCCGGAGGTCGCGGTTGGCCCTGCGGGCCAACTGCACTGCGCTGCTCGGCACCGGGGCGCACGGCCGAACTCACTTCGCGGCCTGCGGCCGCTCCGTTCAGACAAGCGGCCGTGAGTTAGAGGACGAAGCGCGCTGTCGCGCGCCGCCCGCGGCCCTGCGCTGCTCGCCACCCCGTCTGATTGCCGGCCCCGGCAGGGCACAGCCGCCACTCGCTGCAACGGTCGTCGCAGTGCAAACTAGAAGAGACCTCCCCTGAAGCTGGCCCACCCAGCAACCGACGGCAAATTGCATCGGCCGTTTTCCCCGATCGCATTGCCACGAGGCAAACCGCATTGGGCGCTTTCCTTGATCGCATTGCCACGATCGTCGCGACGAGCCCCGGTTGCCCTGTGCCCCTGGCGGCCCCGTAGGGCGCGACGAGCAGCGCAGTGGCGGGGGCGGCGCGCGCCAGCGCGCTTCGTCCTCTAACTCACGGCCGCTTATCTGAGCGCAGTGGCCAAGGGCCACGAAGCGAGTTCGGCCGTGCGCCCGCGGCCCGAGCAGCGCAACGCAGTCGCCCCCGCAGGGGGCG
>CAIQGU010000207.1 GCA_903871435.1 uncultured Burkholderiales bacterium
CGCCCAGCAACAACAATCCCAGCCAGGGCCCGCGTGCATCGATGAAGGGATGCACCTCCGGTGGTTTGCCAAACGCGCGATTGAGCCAGTTCAAGGTCTCGGTCAGCGTGCTGCGGCTGTAGAGCACGGCGATATGCTCGACGCCAGGCGAAAGCGTTGCGCGTCGGGCAGTGCCGGCGGCAAAGTCACCATAGGTGATGTCCTGCGCGGGGTTAGGTCCGGCGACCCGACCTATCACGCGCAAGGCCTCGCGCGCCATCATCGACGGCTCCAGCGCCCCGTCGATCACCAGCAGGTTGCGGGGACTGTCGCCGGGTGAATCGGCAACAATGCTGGGCGCGAACATCGACACACCCACCGTTGCCAGCACATCGGCGCGGGCCTGGGCGTGGCGCACCACCAGGTCCGATGACATCGAATGCCCGACGAGGGCATAGGGACTGCCCGCGCTCAGGCTGCGGGCGAAGTCGCCCATTTCGTCCATCGCTGCCATGAGGGTGCGATGACTCATTTCCTGGTCGGCCAAGCCGCCCCGCATGGGCGTGGTGTTGCGTCCGTGTCCCGGAAAATCAAACGTGACCGCAACATAGCCATTGCGCGCAAGGGTCAGCGCGAAGGGCTGCATCAGTTGCTGTGAACCGGCAAATCCGTGCACGACGAGTACCACGGGGACATGCTGGGCCGGTGGCGCATTGCTCGAATTGGCCGGACGAAATAGGGTCACCGGCATGGAACCCACCTGCCGGGTGCTGATGTCCACCCCCTCGGTTGCCGCCTGGAGCTGCGTGAGGGCAGTTGCCAGTACGCCAAGCGCCAGCAGGGCGACGAATATCCGCGCGGCGATCCCCGCTGAGGTGGTCTGATGGGAGGTGGGTGACTTGTCAAGCATGCGCAAGCGGTAATCCAGAGGAAAAATTGTGCAATAGATGCCGGTGTCAGCCAATACGGCGCAGGAGAACCGCCAGCGCCGCGCCACCGATGAGCAGGCTCGAGAGAAGCTTCAGGTCCCGCGGCATGCCGCGGCGGCGGATGTCGAGCAGCAGCGCGACGCGCACCTGCGCCGTATCATTGCGCACGGCATGGGGATAGGTATCGTCCCAGAGCAAGCCCTGCCCGGTGGCAAGCCGATGCTCCGTCCCGGCAAGCGTCAACACCGCACCCGGGCGGCCCTCCTCGTCGCGCGGCACGGACAGCCCCAGGGTATAGCGCAGCACGCCGCGGAAGGGCCCGCGGTGTTCGGGCACCTTTTTCCAGGGCGCCAGAAACGAAACGGCCGCCGACAACACATCGGCATCGGCGGCAACAAGCCGCATGAGCGCCGGGCAACGCCGGGCATTGGCTTGCACGGTTACTCCATAGGCCTTGACGACCAGCATGCGCCAGTCGCGTTTGTCCTCATAGGAAATGCTTGCCTGTTGCGGCATGAGTTCATGAAAGCGCGGTACGGATCCAAGTTCCTGCGCGATCTGCAGCGCCTCGTCGGCCAGGACGGCTGCCGCGGCGGTAAATCGCACGCTGCCCGGAAAGTGCACCGCCGGGTCCAGTACCGGCGGCGTCGCGATGCGCCGATCGTAATGCGCGCGCAACGCTGTTACCGCATGGTCATACACGGGACTGGTCGAAGCCCTCGCGGCGTTGGCTGGCATGGGTACAGGGCGCCCTTCACGTGGTCGATATGGCGATTACGGTATCACGGCCGGTGGTGACGGCTGCCGCGCCGGCTGCCGCGCCGTGGGCGGGTGCTCTAGCGCCAGAGCGGACACTCCAGTACGATCGGCGTTCATGTCTGCATCCTCTGTTCCGCAACTTGGATCCCTTGCCGGCCGTCCCGCTCCCGCGTCCGTGCTGGTGGACGTTCCCAGGCTCATCACCGCCTACTTCACGCTGCGGCCCGATCCGTCGGTCCCCGCCCAGCGCGTAGCCTTTGGCACCTCCGGGCATCGCGGATCCGCCTTCGACGCTTCTTTCAACGAATGGCATGTGCTGGCGATCAGTCAAGCCATCTGCGACTACCGCCGGCACAGCGGCATCACGGGCCCGTTGTACCTGGGCATCGATACGCATGCCCTCTCGGAGCCGGCTCGCATCAGCGCCGTCGAAGTGCTGGCGGCCAATGGCGTCGAACTGTTCCTGGCGGCCCGCGACGACTACACCCCCACGCCCGCCGTATCCCACGCCATCCTCACCCATAACCGGGGACGCGATCTTGCCCAGGGCTCCGGCCTCGCCGACGGGATCCTGATCACGCCGTCGCACAATCCGCCGCGTGACGGCGGTTTCAAGTACAACCCGCCGCACGGTGGTCCTGCTGGCCAGGATGTGACGGCCTGGATCGAAGGGGCTGCCAACCGCTACCTTGAGGGCGGCTTGCAAGGGGTGCGCCGTATCGGCGCGGCGCAGGCACTGCACGCCAGCACGACCCGCATGCACGATTTTCGCGGCGCGTACGTCAGCGACCTGGGCGGGGTCATCGATTTCGACGTCATACGCGGCGCGGCGGTCCGCATGGGCGCCGACCCCCTGGGGGGCGCGGGTGTGCATTATTGGGGACTCATCGCGGAGCACTACGGAATCGACCTCACCGTTGTCAATCCCGCTGTGGATCCCACCTTCCGCTTCATGACCCTGGACTGGGACGGCCAGATACGGATGGACCCGTCGTCCGTCCCGGCCATGCAGTCGCTGATCGCGTTGGAGGACCGCTACGACATCGCGTTTGCCTGCGATACCGACCACGACCGGCACGGCATCGTCACCCCGTCGTGCGGCTTGCTGCCCTCCAATCACTACCTGGCGGTAGCCATCGACTATCTGTTTCGCAACCGTCCCCAATGGCGTGCGACGGCGGCGATCGGCAAGACGGTGGTGAGTACGCAGATGATCGATCGCGTGGCGGCACGGCTTGAGCGCCGCCTCCATGAAGTTCCCGTGGGGTTCAAGTGGTTTTCGGCAGGTCTGCTCGATGGCAGCCTGGGGTTTGGTGGCGAGGAGAGCGCGGGTGCAAGTTTCCTGCGGCGCGACGGCACGGTGTGGACCACCGACAAGGACGGCATCATTGCCGCCCTGCTCGCCGCCGAGATGACCGCGCGCACCGGCAGCGATCCGGGCCAGCTCTATGCGGCCATGACGGCGGAACTGGGACGGCCCGTGGCCGATCGCTTGGAAGCCGCGGCCTCGCCCGAGCAAAAGCGTCAGCTCGCTCGGCTGTCCCCGCAGCAGGTCGGCTCCACCACCCTGGCGGGCGAGCCCATCAGTGCCGTCAGCAGCACGGCTCCGGGCAATGGCGCCGCCATTGGCGGCATCAAGGTCAGCGGCAGCACGGGCTGGTTTGCCGCCCGGCCTTCGGGAACCGAGAACATCTACAAGATCTATGCCGAGAGCTTCAGCGGCGCCGATCACCTCCAGCGCCTGCTTGCCGAAGCGCAGGTCATGGTGGATGCCGCCATCGCGCCGCGCCCGTCCGCGGACGGCGGTGTGCCATCCTAGGCGCAGCTGCAGGATGGATACGACAGTGACGCATCCCATCGACAACGCCGCCCAGGGCAGCGACATCGGCCGTCTTTTGCACGCCATCAGCTTCGCGGCGGACAAGCATCGCCATCAGCGGCGCAAGGACAAGGATTTGACGCCCTACATCAACCATCCCATCGCCCTGGCCGCACTGCTCAACGCCGTGGGGGGCATCACCGACGTGGTGGTCCTGCAGGCGGCCATCCTGCACGACACGATCGAGGACACCGACACCAGCTACGAGGAACTGGTTGCGCAGTTCGGGCGCCAGGTTGCCGACGTCGTGATGGAAGTCACCGACGACAAGACGCTCGAGAAGGCGCGCCGCAAGGCGCAGCAGGTAGAGCACGCACCCCATGCCAGCCGCGAAGCGGCATTGGTCAAGCTGGCCGACAAGATCTGCAACCTGCGCGACGTGGCCACGTCTCCACCGGATCGCTGGACCCTGGAGCGCCGCCAGGAGTATTTCGACTGGTCGCGCCAGGTGGTCGACGGGCTGCCGCTGGTGAGCCCAGCGCTGCTGGCGGCCTTTCACGAAGCGCTGGCCCAACGGCCGTAGTCCAATAGCATTTATCGCGCGCATGGAAGGGCAATACATGGCCATTGCGAACGCCGCGGCATCGGGCGATTTCAAGATTGGCGGCGCTCAGTCCGTGCACCGCCTGGGTTTCGGCGCCATGCGGATCACCGGCCCGGGTGTCTGGGGCCCGCCCAAGGACAAGGCCGAGGCCTTGCGCACCCTGGCCCGGCTGCCGGAACAGATCGGAAGAGCACACGTCTGAACTCCAGTCACATCACGTTATCTCGTATGCC
>CAIQGU010000208.1 GCA_903871435.1 uncultured Burkholderiales bacterium
GGCCGAGGCGGGTGCAAGATGCGCCCCGACAGGTGTTTTTGCGGTTTTTGCAAAGACGGCGGTTATCGTGATGGTGGCCGTCGCCAGTTGCCGTGCCGGCGAGGAGGAACATGGACAACGCACAAAACGCCCGACGGCGTTTCATTCAACTGGCTTCCGGCGTCGTGGTCACCCCGCGGGCCCTGATGCTGGCCGGCGCGCTGCCGGCGCTGCTGCCGGCCGATGCGCGCAGTGGCACCGCCGCGAGTGCCGCCGCAGTGACCTTCGGCGACGCGGCCCTGAGCCTGGAATTCGACGGCGCCCTGCGCTCCCGCGTCACGCGGCTCCCGGACAACGCGCACAGCCTGCGCAGCCAGTGGAGCACCAGCGAGTTTCTCCAGCTTGCCGATGGCCGGCGCATCACGCATTTCCCGCTGCAGCAGCAGGCGCGCGAGGCGGTCGAAAGCCGTCATGGCACGGGCCGGCGGCTGGTGCTCTCGGGTATTGCCCCGGAGGGCATTGAAAAGACGGTCGACGTGCGCCTCTACGAGCGCTACCCGGGATTTGCGTTCGTGCGTGTCGCCTATCGCAACATGGGCCAGCAGACCCTCGCCCTCAAGAGCTGGACCAACGGCGCCGTGGAGTGCCGCACGCGTGGTGCGCCTGCGCCCGAATTCTGGTCGTATTCCGGCGGCACCTACCCGGACCGGCGCGACTGGGTGCAGCCGCTCAAGGACGGTTTTGCCCAGGAGAATTTCCTGGGCATGACGGGCACGGACTACGGCGGCGGCACGCCCGTGGTCGACATCTGGCGGCGTGACGGCGGCGTTGCGGTCGGCCACGTGGAGACCACGCCCCGGCTCGTGTCGCTGCCGCTGGCCTTGCATGCACAGGCGGTGCAGATCGCCGTGTGCGGCAAGCAGGACATTGCCTTGGCGCCGGGCGAGCGTTTCGAGACCCCGGAGACCTTCGTCGCCGTGCACGGCGGCGATTACTTTGCCACACTGGATGCCTACCGGCGCGTGATGGCCGACCGTAAGGTGCAGGCGCCCGTGCCGCCGCGGGTTTCCTACGATCCTATCTGGTGCGCCTGGGGCTACGAGCGGCAGTGCACGACCCCGATGATCGAAGGCACCTTGGCCAAGGCGCGCGAGCTGGGCCTGGGGTGGGCGGTGATCGACGACGGCTGGCAGGCGGTGATCGGCGACTGGAACCTGGACCGCAACAAGTATCCGGGCGGCGCCGCGGACATGAAGCGCCTGGTGGGCCGCATGAAGGCCGAGGGGCTCAGGCCGCGCCTGTGGTTCTCGCCGCTCTCCGTGGCGCCCGGCGCTGACCTGCTCCACGATCACCCCGACATGCTGCTCCTGGACAAGGACGGCGCGGTACAGAACATCAGCTGGTGGAACACGTTTTACCTGTGTCCGGCGTACGGCAAGACCGTGGCGCAGGTCCAGGAACTGGTGCGGACCTTCATCGGCGACTGGGGCTTCGACGGCCTCAAGCTCGACGGCCAGCATCTCAATGGTGTTGCGCCCTGCTTCAATCCGGCGCACAAGCACGCACGGCCCGAGGAGTCGGTGGAACAGCTGCACGATTTCTTCCGCGCAATCTACGACACAGCGCTGCAGATCAACCCCGATGCCGTCATCGAGCTGTGCCCCTGCGGCACCGCCCAGTCGTTCCACAATTTTCCCTACGCGAACCATGTGCCGGCATCGGACCCGGAATCCTCCTGGCAGGTGCGCCACAAGGGCAAGACCATCAAGGCGCTGATGGGCGCCAGTGCCTCGTACGCCGGCGACCATGTCGAGCTGAGCGATGGCGGGGCCGACTTCGCCTCGACAGTGGGCGTAGGTGCGGTGGTGTCGACGAAATTCACCTGGCCGGTGGACCCCAAGCCCAAGGACTCCTTCCTGCTCACGCCGCAACGGGAGGACACGTGGCGCCGTTGGATCGGCCTCTACCGGGAGAAAATGCTGCCCATGGGCCGGTATCGCGGCGAGCTCTACGATATCGGCTTCGACAAGCCCGAGGCCCATGTGGTTGAAAAGGATGGCCTCATCTACTATGCGTTCTATGCCAAGCAGTGGCGCGGACCCATTGCCCTGCGAGGTCTTGACGGTGGCACCTACCGCCTGCGCGA
>CAIQGU010000209.1 GCA_903871435.1 uncultured Burkholderiales bacterium
CGCCCCCTGCCCATCCCTCCGCACCGGCGTCCTTGGCGATCTGGTTGAGCATTGCCGACTGCGCAATCACCATGCGCCCAAGGGAGAAATTGCCCGCGTTGAGCATCGCCTCAACCGCTTGCGCCCGGGCGGCGGCATTGATACCGACAAACTCAACCGCCGTTGGTGTTGGATTGAGCAGCGTGGCGCCGAGCCCGGCATCCTGTATTTCCTGTGCAAGGCCGGCATTCTCGGCGAGCAACTGGGGAACGATGCGCCGCCGCCAGATCTCCAAGTTGGCCGTGAGCTGGCGGTCGTTGATGGTGGCCGGATCGGCGGCAATGTCGGCCACCTGGGCCGCAACGCCCGGAATTGCCAGCACCGCGTTTTTATGGGTAAGCGAACGCAACGCTATCGCCACATTGGCACCCAGGCGTTCGATCCAATAGGTGATGTGAGGCGCGGCACCCTGATGCGTACCGAAAATGCTTTCGATCTTGCCGGGCGCCGCGTAGGTGAGCTCCGTGATGTCTATGGATCGCGGCGACAGCGTAATGACGGCAGCCAGGCAAACCGCTGCCATATGCCGCGCCCACAGATCCGGACTCCGCACCAGGGCGCTTTGCACGATGGCAAAGACAATGCCAGTGGCGGCCAGCAAATAAAAAACCCATCCAAAGCGGGTATTGGAGAAGGCACCGTACAAGCGCCCGACCAGCGCGTATGCGCCCGCCGCGAAAAGGTCGATGAACTGTTCACCCATACTGGCCTGACGGCATTCCTGCCAGGTCAGTTACCGCTGGTGAAGAAACCCAGCAGGTCGCGCATGCCAAACTGCGGCAGTTGCGACGAGCTCGCGTCGCGGCCTGCACGCGCATTCATGTCCTGTTCCACTTGCTCCAGCGCCATCATCTGCATGCGTACCAACTGGCCGCGGGCGGCCTGCGCCTTGACCTGGGTATCGGCCTCCGCCAGCAGTTCGGCTATGGATTCGCGCAATTGCCGGCGCCGTTCCAGAGCATGGGCGGCGTCCCCGGTGTCGGTGGCGCGCAGGTCGATACGAGCGGATTGCTGGAAGAGTTCCAGCAGATTGTTGTACATATTGCCGATGGCGATCTGCGTAGAAAGCGCATCGTTGAACAGTGCCCGGGACGCACTTCCCAGCAGACGTGAACTGCGAAATGCGCTTGAGGTAACCAGCGGAGCGGCATCGGCTGGCAGGCAGCCACTGGGCGATTCCGCGGTGCCAAGCATGTTTCCCGCGTCACAAATCGGGATGGATGATGCAGGGACACCGGTATCGAGCTGCTCCAGCGCAAGCCGGCCTTGAACGCGCAAGCGGTTGGCCATGGCGGCCACGGTAGTGCGCGGGGCCTGCATCTGAAACGCGCCGTTTTGAACGCGTTCGTCGGGCAAAAGGCTCAGCAGGGCCTCGACCTGCGGAGTGACGTCCACGTGGGTATACGTGCGAAGGAAGTCTGCCGTGCTTGCAGCCGCCGGGAGGTTCAAGCCGTCGAAGCTGTGCTGTATGGAACAGCGGCGGTACGCTTCCGTCGGGCCCGTGCCCCGGGCAACTTCCTGGTCGTAGCATTGATCGCCGGCTGCCGCCATTGCGCGTGCGCCACGGTCCTGACCACGGGACCGTGCAGCCTGGGCATCGCAGGTTTGCGCAAACGCCGAAAAGCGCGCAGTGTATTTTTTATCCATCATGTCGAGAACGGATGCGATGGTGGGGCTGGCATAGGCAAGCGTGATCAGGTAATTGCTGGCGGCAGCCTGCGCGCCGCCCAATAGCGCCGTGCGCATTTCCGCAAGAATTTCGGCCGGATCAAAGGAGCGCAGGAAGCCGTTGAAATCGACCCCTGAACAACCCAGCCGGACCCCGCCGCCAAATCCCACGGTGCCCGGCGCCGAAGGTGGCGCAGCCGATGCCGATTGCCATTTCGCCCCAGCACCCAGCTGCGCACCGAATTTTGCGTCGCTGGCGCTGGCCGTCCCTTGATATTCAGCCGCGTCCTGGCTGATGTTGACAGCGCTCTGTGCGGCAGCGCTGCCCGTGGCGGCAAGCAAAGCCCAGGCAGTTACCTGAAGCACCAGATACGATAGCTTGTACGGTGTCGTGATCATGGGCGGGTTCCGGGCAGGTTTGCCAGGTCCGCCGGTGCATTGATCGCGGCGCCTGATTTGCGAACGGCCAGAACGGCCTCCCGTATCTGGTCGATGCCCAGATCGCGGGCATCGACGTCATAGACGGCACCGCTTTGCAGGTCTTCGATGCGTAGAAATGGCAAACGACTGGTGTCGACCGCAGCGACCGGCGCCGGTAACACGGAAAGAGCGGGGTCAATGCGATCGAGCACATCCTTCAGTTGTGAAGCATCCACGGGTTTGGCAAGAACCACGCCGGCCTGCAGGGACGGCATCGAACGGACAAGTTCTGCCAATACCCGTAGTGTTTCCTGCGTGGAGCGGTCGGGTGCGGTTTGATGGAGCGAGAGCCGCATTCTGCTGAAGCCGGGCTCATCACGCGACAGGTTGTCGCGCAAACGGAAAGGATTCCCGTCCTGCTTGAGAGCCGTCATGCGTGCAGCCACATAGCTGGCAAGCGCCAGGGTCATATCTTGCTGCGCAAGATAGGCGCGGATATTGTCGTCGGAAGGGTCCAGCAACGCGCGCACGGCCTCGCGCGGCGGCTTTCCAAAGCTGGCCAGAAATTCGTCAATCCGGGTTTCCATTTGCGGCCCCAATGAGGCGTCGCGCTGCTCTGCAACTACCCTTGCGGCATGGTTGCTCGTGCTGCGGGCGCTGTCGTTGCAGTCTTGCGGCCCAACCTGAAGCGCCGATTGACATTCGTTGTATTGGGCGCCAACGCCCAGGGCGTACGGCACGGGGGACTGGGCCAGTAACGGTGCGGTGGCAAGAAGGGCTTCTGCAGCGATAGCCATACCGAGGCCTTGGATCCTGGATGCAGACATGGGAGACATCCTTTATCAGCTGCGCGATCAGTGCGGGAGGTCCGCGGTGCGGCTTTTGCCGCGTGTGACGGTTGCGGACTCTTGTTGGGCCGCATCATCCGGACCACGCGTGGCGCTGCTGATGGTGATGCCAGACAGTGCGTCGCCGGCGGTAGCCGTGGGTAAACCGTCTTCAATGCTGGAAG
>CAIQGU010000210.1 GCA_903871435.1 uncultured Burkholderiales bacterium
GGTCGTGCCAGTGGTGGCATATACCAGGTCGGCCGCGGGCAGGAACGCCGCGGCCGAGGGGCCGCCGTCAGCACCAGCGCCGAGGGCGATGCCTGCCAGGACCAAGCCCGCCAGCGCCCGCATCAGAAACCCGGACGGGCGGACGCAGAGCAAAGTCCGGAGCGGGCGGCACCACACACGGGGCATTGGGTTCATGGAATCCTGAAAAGTGCGCGTGGCAACCAGCCGGGCGCGAGCCGCCCGACGACACGCGTTGACCCTGCGCATTGACCCTGCTCGGTCGCGGCGTAGGATAGGATAGTTGCAGGATAGACGGAAAATAAGCGCGCACATAACGCTCAACGCAAGCACACCCCGGGAACCTCCATGGCCGAAAACAAATCCTCCACCGGCATGCCGCTGCCCGACGCGGTTGCCGGCAATTTCCAGGAAGCCATGCGCTGGTTCAACCAGTTGTGGGGAGGCGCCGGAGATGCGGCGACGCGGGGATCGGGGCCGATTCCGTCCATGTTCATGCCCACCCTTGATATCCAGGAACTGGACAAGCGCATCGCCGACCTGCGCAGCGTCGAGCACTGGCTCAAACTCAACCAGGGGATGCTGCAGACCACGATCCAGGGACTGGAAATGCAACGCAATACGCTCTCGGCCTGGCAGAGCTTTGGTGCCGCCACCGCGGGAGCGGCCGCATCTGCGGCGAGCGCCACAACGGCGGCCAAGGAACCGCCCGTGCCGGGCGCGAGCACGGTACCTGCCTTCGATCCCGCCCAATGGTGGTCTTCGCTGCAACAGCAGTTCGCGCAGATGGCAGCTGCCGCTACGGCGGCTGACGCGGCGACGGGCCCCGCAGCAGAGGCCGCTCCAACGGACACCGCACCCGGGACCCGAGCGGCCGCAGGTTCCGCGCGCAGTGGTTCCGGCAAGGCGGCTAGCAAGCCGCGCGGCGGGGGTTCCGCTTCGGACTGATGCGACGCGACACTGCACGCAATTGGTACACCTCGTGATATCGCCTGCCCGTGGGACCTGCACCCGGCGGCCAGACATGGCAGCGGCACACGCGGCTGGCCGCCTCAGCCGCGAGGATGGCGTTTGCGCCAACGCACCAGCGCCGGGCCTACATCGGTAAGCAGGCGCAGGCGCTCGACACCACTTTGCAGGCGGCGATCCGGGACGGGACAGTTGCCGCCCACCCACAATTCCATGGCTTCGGGCAGCTGCGCACGCAACTCTGCAATGCCATCGCCGGCCTGATTGGCATTGACCGCTTCGCTGAACGACAGGGCGACGATATCGGCCTTCTTCAATGCAGCGGCACGGACGATGTCCGGCACCGGCGTCTGCACGCCCAGGGAAATGCAGCCACAACCCTCGAGCGCAAAAAACGCCTCGGCCATCAGCAGGCCCAGTGCGTGCGTTTCACGCGGAAAGGTCGTGAGCAGTACGCGGGGGGGATCAAGGCCCGGACGGGGTATGCCCGTAATGGCGTTGCGCAGTATCCCCTGTATGCATTCCGTGTAGAGGTGCTCTTCAAAGATTTCCAGCCGGCCACGGGACCAGGCATCACCCACCCGCGCATTGAGGGGAGCCACGACCTCGGAAATGAATCCTCCCAGGCCCAGCCGCAGCAGCGATTGGCCCAGCTGCCGGCGCAATTCCTCTACGCGATGCGTCTTGATCAACGCGAGCAGGGCGTCGACGGCCGCGCCCTCACGCGGCGCCTCGGCGCGCGCAGCCGGCCGCAGCACGGCCGCATCGGCCATCTGCAGCATGCGCTCCGCCGTGAAGCCGAGGATCTTTCCGGGGCGGTAGCCGTGATCGAGCAGCCGCTTGGCCACCCGCAGCTTTTCCACGTCATCGGCGGTGTAGATCCGCTGACCGGTGGCATCCCGCTGGGGGGCGGGGAAGCCATAGCGCCGCTCCCAGACCCGCAGCGTGTCCTTGGAGAGGCCCGTGTCGCGTTCAACGGCAGCTATGTTCACGGATGAGAAACGTCAGTTGCGCAGCAAATATATTACCGGCACGGGGGCGAATATTCCCTGCCTGCGACAGGGAGAAGTTGCCACTAGAATACCGGGATACCGGTTCGCCGTAGCGCGTAGCGCGAAGGCGGACGCTTCGCGACCGGCTCGCCTCGACCACCACAGGCGGCGCCCCCAGCTGGGACTGCCCCATGAACGCACCTGAAAAAAAACTCCTGCCCGACGTCCAGTCGTCCCTGGATCCGCGCAACATCGCCATATCGCGGGTAGGCGTGAAGTCGCTGCGCTATCCCGTGGCGGTTGCGGGCCCTGCGGGCGCCGTGCAGACGATCGCCAGCATCGACATGTACGTGGCCTTGCCCGGCGACCGCAAGGGCACCCACATGTCCCGGTTCATAGAAGTTCTGCAGCAGAACACCGATCCGCTCTCCAGCGCCTCGCTGCCCGCGCTGCTGGCCCAGATGCTTGTCACGTTGGAAGCCGATGAAGGCTCGGTGGAGATCCGCTTCCCCTATTTCATCAACAAGGCCGCTCCGGTATCGGGTGTGCAGAGCCTGATGGACTACGAAGTGGTACTGGCGGGCACGATGCGCGACGGTGTCGGCAGCGTCCACCAACGCGTGGTGGTACCCGTGACCAGCCTATGCCCCTGCAGCAAGAAGGTGGCGGACTACGGCGCCCACAACCAGCGCGCGCATGTGACCATCGACCTCGAACTGGCCGAGGCGATGACCATCGAAGCCCAGGTGCGCATCGCCGAAGACGGCGCGTCCTGCGAGTTGTGGTCCGTGCTCAAGCGCGCCGACGAAAAATACGTCACGGAGCGTGCCTACGACAATCCGAAGTTCGTCGAGGACACGGTGCGCGACATTGCCATGGTGCTGCAACGCGATCCGCGTGTGCTGGCCTACCGCGTCGAATCCGAGAACTTCGAGTCGATCCACAACCATTCGGCCTACGCACGCATCGAGCGCGACAAGCGCGTTGCCGGCTGACGTGCCGGTGGCGCTGACCGGTCCGGCCCACGTACCGCTGCTGGCCACTACCCGCGGCGTAGCGGACCGCATGGCGCCGCCGCCGGGGCCGATTGCAGCCGATCCGCTGCGCGGGCGCGATACCGTCGAATGCATGCACTATGGCTCGATTGCCATCGTCGACGAGCACGGGGCCCTGGTCGCTCAGGCCGGTGACCCGGAAGGCCTGAACTTCACGCGCTCCACCCTCAAGCCCCTGCAGGCGCTGCCCTTCGTCGAGGATGGTGGCCTGGCCCATTACGGCTTTGGCTCGCAGGAGCTGGCGCTCATGTGCGCCAGCCACAGCGGCGAAACCATGCACACGGCGCTCGCCCAGTCCATACTGGATCGCTCGGGAGCAACTGTGGCCGACCTGCAATGCGGCCAACACCCGCCGCGCTTTTATGAAGCGACCGGGACAAGCGTGCCGCAAGGTCTGGTCGCCAGCGCATTGCATCACAACTGTTCGGGCAAGCACAGCGGATTTCTCGCCTATTGCCGCCTGCACCACCACACGCTGGGTGGGTACCTGGATCCGGATTCCCCGCTGCAGATACGGGTCCGCAATTGCGTGCAGCGGTTCGCGCCGGGCCAGACGCTGGTCGCCGGCACCGACGGCTGCAGCGCACCCAATTTTGCACTACCGCTGCGTTGCCTCGCGCATACCTACTGCCGCATCGCTGCCGACACGGATCCGGCGCTGCAGGCTATTTTTTACGCCATGACCCGCCACCCCGACCTGGTTTCCGGAACGGCCCGCACCGATCTTGCACTGATGCAGGCGGGCGCCGGTGACTGGGTATGCAAGATCGGCGCGGACGGCATGCAGACCGTGGGTGTGCGCTCGCACGGTCTGGGCATCGCCATACGCATGGCGGGCGGCGATGCGCGCGCCCTGCAAGTGGCCACCGCCGAGGTGCTGCACCAGATCGGACTGCTCGACGAACCGCTGCGCAGTCCTCTGGCGCACCACTTCCGGCCGGCTGCACGCAACGCGCGTGGCACGGAGACCGGCCGGTACCGACCGCTGTTCACGCTGCCGCGGCTGGTTTCCTGACCGCACCACCCTAGAGGCCAGGCCCTATCGTGGGCCTCGGCACGCTCCGAGAAAGGACCCGCATGATCCGCACCGCTGTATGCACCGCTGTATGCACCGCTGTATGCACCGCTGTACGCACCACTGTACGCACTGCTGTACGCACTGCCGCACGATCGATGACAATGGCACTTGCGCTGCCGGTGGCGGCTATCGCCGCCGAGCCGGCGCCCGCAGCGCCAAAATCCGGGATCGAGACGCAGTACCTGGACAGCAGCGCGCGTCCGCAGGACGACTTCTACCGTTACGTCAATGGCCGCTGGCTCGACCAGACGCAGATCCCCAGCGATAAGTCCAGTTACGGCATCTGGGACAAACTCCAGGACGAATCGCAGCTCCAATTGCGCGCCATCCTCGAAGAGTTACAGAAGTCCGCAAATCCGGCCGATGCA
>CAIQGU010000211.1 GCA_903871435.1 uncultured Burkholderiales bacterium
ACCTTCCGGAACCGCTTCGACCTCTGCGTTTGGTCCCGCGGGGCCGGCTCTGCAGGAGTCAGGAACATGAACGCTCACCGCTGGATTCTGCCCATGACCGCAGGCTGGCCCCTGCTGGCGTTATCGCTTGGGTCGCGGCCGGCTTCCCGGCTGCCGTCACCGCTGGTTCTCGTGTTCTCGCTCATGGTAGCGCTGATGGCGCAGACCGCATGGGCGGGCGAACCGGCGGCGCACCACGCCCGCCCGGCGGGCATCGCCTGGTTTGATGGCGATATCGACGCGGCACTGGCAGCGGCCGGCACACAGAAGAAGCCGGTATTCCTGTACTGGGGCGCCGTCTGGTGCCCGCCTTGCCAGGAGCTCAAGGCGACGATATTCAAGCGCCGGGATTTTCTCGATCGCTTGAACCTCTTCGTTCCGGTGTTTCTCGACGGCGACGCGCCGGGCGCGCAGGCGGTCGGCGAACGCTTTCATGTGAGCGGCTACCCGACCGTGCTGGTCCTGCGCGCCGACGGCACGGAACTTGAGCGGGTCTCCGGGGGCATGGACCTCTCGCGCTATGCGGAGGTGCTGGATCTTGCGCTGGGCGAGGTGCAATCGGCCCGGCAATTGCTGGCCACCCTGTCCGGTGATGGCGCGAAACCCGTACTGACGCCGGCCGGTTGCCGCCAGCTCGCCTATAACGCGTGGGAGCTCGACGAGGCGTGGTCCAAGCCTGAAACCCTGCTGCCGCTTGCGGGGCAACTGCTGCGCGCGGCGCAAGCTTGCCCGGCGTCACTGCGCACCGAGCATGCGCGCCTGCAGATACTTGCGTTGGCGGCCGCACTGGACGCGCAGTCGCAGATTGCGAAGAGCGGCCAGACGACCACGCCCGTGGCCGCCGCCACGCTGGCCCCGGTGCCGGCCATACTGGCCGACCACAAGCTCGCGCTGGCGGTGGGCGATGCCTTGCAGAGCCTGGGCGACGCCTACTTCAAGGCCGCCGTGGCAGCGGACCCGTCGCAACGCGCCGTATTGCGCACCCGCTGGTTTGCCGTGATGGATGGGCTTGCCAGGGACCCGCGCTATTCGGCAGCCGACCAGACCGACGCCTTGCGCAGCAAGCTCATCGCCGCCAAGGCACTGGACGATCACGGTACCGTACCACCCGATCTCGCCAAGGCGGTTACCGCGCGCATCGATGCGGCGCTTGCCCGGGAGAAAGACCCCTATTCGCGGGCGTCGCTGGTCAATTCCGCGCTCAACGTCCTGGATGTCCTGGGCGACGACGATCGTGCCGGCGCCATCCTCGCGGGAGAGGTCAAGACCGCGGCGCAGCCCTACTACTATATGGCCGACCTGGGTGAGCTCGAGGAAAAACGCGGGCATCCGGACCTTGCCCTCGACTGGCTGGCGCGTTCGTACCACACGGCCGAGGGTCCGGCCACCCGCTTCCAGTGGGGCGTGGGCTACGTGCGGGGACTCGTCCGCATCCATCCCCAGGACGAAGCGGCCATACGCGCGGCGGCGCTCGACGTGCTGGGTGATCTGGACGCTGCGGGCGATCTGCATGGCCGCACGCGCCGTTCGCTGGCGCGGCTCGAGACCAGCCTGAGGGGCTGGAACGCGGCGGCAGCCCATGCCGGCGTGGTGGCCGCCGTGCGCGACCGCATGCAGGCGATCTGCGGCCGGCTGCCGGCCACGGACCCTTCACGCGACAGCTGCAACAGCTTTCTCGCGCAGGGGTAACGCGCCACGGCGGAGACGGAACGGCCCCGCGCGGCCGGGCCTGCCACCAACCACCACCATTACCGCATGGGAGTTGCTTCGGAACCCGCCAGGAGGTAAGGTCTGCGTTTGGGTACTGCGGTCATGGGCTGCTCGCAGAAACTGCGGTCCGCCCTATCATTGCTGGTTGACCCGCGCGGCGATGCCGCAGTGAAAGGTATCGCTCTTGTTCGGGACGCTACGCCGCCAGATTCGCAGTCTTATTTCGGGCCCCAAGGACAGAAACCTCGGCCGCCGCACGGCGCGGCCCTCGATAGGCACGCAGATCGTCTGCAAGGATCTGCGGATGACGGTCCAGGCCGGAATGAGCGACGATCTCTGGGCCTGGCTCATGGAAAAGGGCTGGCGCGAGGTTGCCTACTTTCCCGACCGCCGGCAGTACCGTGATTTTCCGCCAAGCTGGGTCACCCGGCTGGTGGACGCCATCCCCGAAGAACGCGCCGCGGTACTGGCCGCCGCCACCGAAAATGCTGTGCGTCGGCCGCGCCTGCGCAATGCCGCAGCGCCCGCGGGGAACAGCCGGCGACGCTAGGCGTTTTCTCCGGCACGGTACGCCGGAAACCCGTACGATCCTGTCTCGCCCCGCCACTGGGCAGGTCATCGCCCGGTCGCCCTTCGTGCCTGGCGCACGCCAGCATGCGCGGCGTGTGCCCCAGAAAGCCTTGCCCGATGTCTGCCACCGCAACCCAGCCCGCGCCGGACCCCTCCGACATGGGCTTCAAGCAGTTTGTCATTTTCATCGCGGCCGTGATGGCAACCAATGCGCTCGCCATCGACACCATGCTGCCGGCGCTGCCGGTCATCGGCAAGGCCCTGGGTATCGCCGCCGAAAATGACCGCCAATGGATCGTCACCGCCTACCTGCTGGGTTTCGGCGGGGCGCAGATCTTCTACGGCACGCTGGCCGACCGCTTCGGCCGGCGGCCCGTGCTGCTGATCGCCCTGGTGCTCTATGCCGCCTTCAGCGCGGTGGCCGGTCTCGCGACCACTGAAGGCGTGATGCTGGGCGCGCGCGTACTGCAGGGCGTGGGTGCGGCCGGCACCCGGGTGCT
>CAIQGU010000212.1 GCA_903871435.1 uncultured Burkholderiales bacterium
CCTGTACCCTTGACCCGAATTTTGTCTCAGCTAGGGATGGTGGGTATGTGTGGAAAAGCCCGGCGGGCCATTATTTTGCAATGATGCGGGGTCTCCACGGACGTAGTTAGGGGTATCGGGCGGAGGCATGGCGCTGGGTCTTTTCCGGCATCCGCAACACCCAAGCATTGGAAACCCTGCGAGTGATATCCATTTGTCCGATAAGGGGACACAAGACATCCTTATCGCTAATAAATAAACGATGAATGATATTGATTCAGATAATTGCGCTTTGCAGCAATTTATCGACAATTGCGCTTTGAAATGACCAATCGCCGGACGTGCGGGCGCAAATTCGGCCGTGAATACAAGGCGTTGGTAACCATGACGGGCGCGATGTTGATCGCGCCGCAGGCGCCATCAACGGGCGGCGGAGGCCCCGCCGGCCAGCGCCAGCAGACCTTCAAGCGCCGCGACGATAGAGGCTGTTCGCACCGCGGCCCGATCACCCGGGAAATGCCGGGTTGCCGTGATTACATCGGTAGGCAAGGGGGGAGCGCCGTGCGCAGCCCAGGCAAAGCACACGGTTCCCACGGGCTTGAGCGCGCTGCCGCCGCTCGGACCGGCGATGCCGCTGACCGCTACCGCGAGTTGGGCGCCGCTCTGGCCCAGTGCGCCCAGTGCCATGGCCCGCGCGACCGGTTCGCTGACGGCGCCGTATTCGCGCAGGCAGTCCGCCGGGACCCCCAGCATGCGCTGCTTGGCTTCGTTGGAATAGACGACCATGCCCTGGTGGAACCAGGCGCTGGAGCCGGCGATCTGGGTAATGGCGTAGGCCACGCCGCCGGCGGTACAGGATTCTGCCGTGACCACGGTCAGACCCTGCGCCGCCAGTCGCGCACCGAGCTCCTGCGCCAGGGTGGTGATGCGATCCGCGGGATTCGTCATGGGATGCTCAAAGGCCCAGGCGCACGGCCAGCGCGATGACCAGAAGCGTGTAGAGGGCTGCCATCAGGTCATCGGCCATCACGCCAAAGGCGTTCTTCCAGCGCCGGTCGATCTGCCGTATCGGCGGCGGCTTGACGATGTCGAAGAAGCGAAACAGCACGAAGGCCAGTGCCTGCCAGCGCAACAGATGGGGACCCACGGGCAGCATGACCAGCACGAGCCAGAACGCCACGATCTCGTCGATGACGATGACGCTGGGATCGGCCTCACCCAGGACGGCCGCCGCGTGCCCCGTTGCCCAGGTACCGATGATCATGGCAACCGCAATCACGATGAGGGCCGTTGCCGGATCGGACGCGCCATCGGGCGCGATCGCGGCAAAGAGCAGCCAGGCCAGCAAGGTGCCCCAGGTGCCCGGCCCCGGCCGCAGCAGCCCGCTGCCCAGCCCAAGGGCCAGCCAGTGCGCCGGATGCGCGACAAGAAAACGCCAGGTGGCTTCCTCCTTCGCGCCCGACTTCGCGCCCGACTTCGCGCTGCGCGCTTCGACGGGCTTCGCTCCTCCCGGATCGCTGGGCTTGGGGTCAGGGTCGTTCATTGGGATATCGCGAATTCATCCGCGTCAAGGACCCACACCCGTCTTGTCGCCATGACCGTCTGCCCCGGGTTCCAGGGCGGACACGTCCGCCGAAGCCTGGCCCAACGGGCCGGGCGAAGGAGGAACGAAATGATCAAACGACTGCAAGTTCACGTCGATCAGTGGCGCACCCGGATGCTCGCCGTCGCGCAGGCGCAGGCCCGGTACGCTCTCGATCTGACCGATGCGGCTCACCCCCACGCCGTCACCCACCAGTTGCAGCAGGGCGGCGCGGCTGGATGCAGGTGCCGTGAACACCAGCTCATAGTCGTCGCCACCCGCGAGGACGCAGGCGTATTGCACCGCGAGCGGCAGGTCGCTGAAAATCGCAGCGCGGGGCATGGCTGGCCAGTAGAGGACGGCCCCGACGCCGGAACGCTCCAGTATGTGGCCAAGATCGCCCAGCAAGCCATCGGAGACGTCGATGCTGGCCGTGGCGGTGCCCACGAGGGCACGGCCCAGCGCGATGCGCGGCGTTGGCCGGTCCATGCGCCGTATGCAGGCTGCACGCGCGGGCTCTGGGAGGTCGATCTGGCCGCGGCGGTAGGCCAGCGCCAGCGCGGCTTCGCCGGTGCTGCCCGTGATCCAGATGTCGTCGCCCGGCTGTGCGCCGGACCTGCCGCGGTAACGATCGCGGTCGACTTCGCCGATGGCGGTAATGGCGATCGTGAGCAGGCCGGGGCTGCCGGGGCCCGAGGGGGCGCGGGTCGTGTCGCCACCGATCAGCGCACACTCGTGGGCCTGGGCCAGCGCGAACATGCCGCTCGAAAACGCGGCCAGCCAGGCAGCATCCGCTCGCGGCAGCGCGAGATCGAGCAGGAAGCACCGCGGCCGGGCGCCGGCTGCGGCCAGGTCCGAGAGGTTCACGGCCAGGGCCTTGTGGCCCAGGTGCTCGGGATCGACGTCCGGAAGGAAATGCACGCCTTCGAGCAGCATGTCGGAGGTGAGCGCCAGGGTCTGGCTGCCGATGTCGATGAGCGCGCAGTCGTCGCCTATGCCCTGGCGCTCGGGGGTGGCGCGGGCGAAGAAGCGTTCTATCAGGGTGAATTCACCGAGCGGCACACCCTCCTTGCCGCTATGCCCGCCGTCGTCCGCTGCCACCGCTGCTCGATTCGATTTCAACGCTGCGCAGCCGCGCTGCCAGCTTATCCAGCACGCCATTGACGTAACGGAAGCCATCGGTGCCGCCAAAGCTCTTGGCCAGTTCTATGGCTTCGTTGATGGCGACCCGATAGGGAATCTCCGGGCGGTACTTGAGTTCGTAGGCACCCATGAGGAGCAGCGCGTGTTCCACCGGACTGAGCGCTGCAACCGGGCGGTCGACAAGGCCGGCGATCTCCGCACGCAATTCATCGGCAGCGGCGATGGTGCCGCCCAGCACTTCGCGAAAGAAGACGGCGTCGACCTTGGCGAGCTGCTCTGTCGTGAGCAATTGCGTGCCGATGGCGCCGGCATCGCCGCCGGCGAGCAGCCAACCGTACAGACCCTGCAGTGCCAGCGCGCGGGTGTGATAGCGCTCGCCGCG
>CAIQGU010000213.1 GCA_903871435.1 uncultured Burkholderiales bacterium
CGCGTGCACAAACGCACCGACGCGGGACCACGAGCCGCCCAGGATCGCAGGACGCTCACTCGAAAGGTTTGCACATGATCCATTCGATCCAGTTCTGGATACTTCTGGTCGGTACTTTCCTCGTGCCCGCTGTGGTCATCCTGGGAGACAACGAGCAGTTTTCTTCACGATATCCAAGGACGCACCCGAACCCATAAACCCACCGAAACCCGGGTCAAAAAAGCGTCAAGCTAAATTGACGCTTTGCAGGGTCGTATTTGATTGACACGTTGCAGAAGCTCCGCTAACGTCCGCCGAAGACGATTAGAGAGCAGCCAATGCCCTTAAGACAGCACGTGAACCGTCAGAGCCTGCGCAGGACCTCCACAGGTTTTCGGTCCTCCTTTCAGGTACCGTTTCAGGCCAAAATCGGGACCGATATTGGCGGCGGTAGGGGCGGCGTATGAAACGCGATCCCGACGTCGCCAGCGCGATGCCCCCGGGCCGCCATGTGCCGATCAATATCTGCATCGTCACCATGGATACCCATCTCTCGAGTTCGCTCGAGCGCGGGCGCAGAACCCTGGAGAACGATTTCCCCGGCCTGACCCTCAACCTGCACGCGGCGTCGGAATACTCCGGCAACGATGCCCTGCTGGCGCGGGTCAAGGCGGACATCGCCAAGGCCGACATCATCGTGGCCGGGATGCTGTTCCTGGAGAGCCATTTCCTCCCCATCATCGACGACCTGCAGGCGCGTCGCGATCACTGCGACGCCATGATCTGCATGGCCTCGGCGGCCGAAGTGGTCAAGCTGACGCGCCTGGGCAACTTCGACATGGGCAAGCCGGCCAGCGGTCCCATGGCCCTGCTCAAGAAACTCCGCGGCAGCAAGGAAAAGAAGTCCACCGGTGGCGCGGCGCAGATGAAGATGCTGCGGCGCCTGCCGCAACTCCTGCGCTTCATCCCCGGCACCGCGCAGGACCTGCGCGCCTATTTCCTCACGCTCCAGTACTGGCTGGGTGCGTCCGATGCCAACGTGCTGAACCTCGTGCGCCACGTCATTGCTGCCGGTGCCGAGGGCCCGCGCAAAGGCCTGCGCGCCAAAGTCAAGGTTGCCGCACCGGTCAACTATCCCGAAGTGGGCGTGTATCACCCGCGCATGGCGGGACGGTTTTCGGAAGATGCGAGCGAACTGCCCAGACCGGCGGCCCCCGTACGGGGCACCGTAGGCGTATTGCTGCTGCGCTCCTACCTATTGTCCGGAAACGCGGCGCACTACGACGGCGTCATCGCCGCGCTGGAGGCCAAGGGCCTGCGCGTGATTCCCGCCTTTGCTGCAGGGCTGGATTCGCGCCCGGCAATCGATGCATATTTCCACGACGCTGGCAAAGTAGTTGTCGATGCCGTGGTGTCGCTGAGCGGCTTCTCCCTGGTGGGTGGGCCGGCGTACAACGATGCCAAGGCTGCCGAGGAAGTGCTGGCGCACCTGGATGTTCCGTACGTTGCAGCCCATCCCGTGGAGTTCCAGACCCTGGACCAATGGGGCGGCTCCGAGCGCGGCTTGCTGCCCGTAGAGAGCACCATCATGGTGGCCATCCCCGAGCTGGACGGCTCGACCGGTCCCATCGTCTTCGGCGGACGGCCTGGCGCTGCCGGCGTGACCTGCACCGGCTGCGATCACGCCTGCACCTTTCAGCCGTCCGACACCGCGCAGGACATGCGCTCGTGCCCGGAACGCGCCCTCATGCTGGCCGCCCGTGTCTCCAAGCTCGTCGCGCTCAAGCGCAGCGAGCGTGCCCAGCGCAAGGTAGCGGTGGTGGTTTTCAATTTCCCGCCCAATGCCGGCAATATCGGCAGCGCCGCGTATCTGTCGGTTTTTGAGTCGCTGATGAACACGCTCAGAGCCATGAAGGCGCAGGGATACCGGGTGGACGTCCCGGAAGATGTCGATGCGCTGCGCGACGCTATCCTGCACGGCAATGCCTTGCAATACGGCGCCGACGCCAATGTGCACGCGCTCATCCCCACCGACGATCACGTGCGGCGCGAACGCTGGCTCAAGGAGATCGAAGCGCAGTGGGGCCGCGCACCGGGCAAGCAACTGAGCAACGGCAGCTCCATTTTCGTGCTCGGCAAGCAGTTCGGCAATGTGCTGGTTGCCGTCCAGCCGGCCTTCGGGTACGAGGGCGACCCCATGCGCCTGCTGTTTGAAAAAGGCCTGGCGCCCACCCACGCTTTCTCGGCTTTCTATCGCTACCTGCGCGAGGACTTCAAGGCGCACGCGGTGCTGCATTTCGGCACGCACGGAGCACTGGAATTCATGCCGGGCAAGCAAAGCGGCATGAGCGGCACCTGCTGGCCCGACCGCCTGATCGATGACCTGCCCAACATCTACCTGTATGCATCCAATAACCCGTCGGAGGGCGCCATCGCCAAGCGCCGGTCCGGTGCAACGCTGATCAGCTATCTCACCCCGCCAGTGGCGCAGGCCGGACTGTACAAGGGTCTCAACGACCTCAAGGCGTCGGTGGAACGGTGGCGCTCCCTGGATCCGGACTCCCATGAGCGCCCGGAACTGGGCCTGCTCATCCAGGCTCAGGCGGCCGAGCTCAACCTGTGCGACGCCGAACCGGCCTGGAATCTGGCCGCGACCGGAGATGCCGACGCCCGCGTCATGCAACTCACGGAGCAGATGCTCGAGCTCGAATACACCCTGATCCCGCATGGACTGCATGTGGCCGGCCGCCCGCTATCGCATTCCGAACGGGTGGACATGCTGTTGTCCATGGCCGATTCTTCGCACGGCGTGAAGCTCGACAGAACTGCGGTGGAAGAACTCGTGGCCGGCAATGGCATAGAGGCGGCGATGCAAGCCGGCCATATCGATAAAACCGATGATTCGCTGGCCATGATGCAGACGCTGGCTACCGCCAACGACCGCCTGGGCCAAGATACCGAAGTGGACGCCCTGCTGCACGCGCTCGATGGCGGCTATATCCGGCCCGCTCCCGGTGGCGACCTGCTGCGCACGCCCGAAGTGTTGCCCACCGGACGCAATATCCACGGCTTCGATCCTTTCCGCATACCCAGCACTTTTGCGGTCCGGGATGGCGCCAAGCACGCCCAGATCCTGCTCGACCGCTTCATCGCCGATGGCAACCCCCTGCCCGAGTCCATTGCGATGGTGCTCTGGGGCAGCGACAACCTCAAGAGCGAGGGTGCGCCTATCGGCCAGGCACTTGCCCTGATGGGTGCGCTGCCGCGTTTTGACAGCTATGGCCGCATTGCCGGGGCAACGCTGATCCCGCTCAAGGATCTGGGACGTCCCCGGGTCGATGTCGTCATTACGCTGTCGGGCATATTCCGCGACCTCATGCCGCTGCAGATCAAGCTGCTGGCCGAAGCGGCGTTCATGGCGGCTTCCGCCGATGAACCGCTGGAGATGAATTTCATCCGCAAGCATTCCCTGGCCTACCAGCGCGAGCACGGTTGCTCGCTGGAAGTTGCCGCGCTGCGCGTGTATGGCAATGCTGAGGGCGCGTACGGCTCCAACGTGAACAACCTGGTTGAGAGCAGCCGCTGGGGTGACGAAGACGAACTGGCCGAAACCTACAAGCGCCGCAAAGGCTTTGCCTATGGACGTACCGGCCGTGCCGTGCAGCAGACCGCCCTGCTCACCAGCGCACTCACCGACGTGCAACTCACCTACCAGAACCTCGATTCCGTCGAGCTGGGCGTGACCACTGTCGACAACTACTTCGACACGCTGGGCGGCATCACCCAGGCCGTGAAAATGGCCAAGGGTGGCAAGACGCCCCCCGTGTATATCGGCGACCAGACCAAGGGCGATGCCGCCGTGCGCTCGCTGCAGGAGCAGGTGGCGCTGGAAACTCGCACGCGCATGCTCAATCCCAAATGGTACGAAGGCATGCTGGAACACGGCTACGAAGGGGTGCGCCAGATCGAGGTCCACGTCACCAACACCATGGGCTGGTCGGCCACCACGGGCCAGGTGCAGCCCTGGGTCTACCAGCAGCTGAGCGAAACCTTCATGCTGGATCCGCAGATGCGGGAACGTCTGGCAAAGCTCAACCCGACGGCATCCTCACGGGTGGCAGAGCGGCTGATCGAGGCGTCGGAGCGCAATTTCTGGCAGCCCGACGCCAAGACGCTGGAAGCTTTGCGGCGCGTGGGAGAACAACTGGAAGACCGGCTCGAAGGCGTCATCGACGGCGCTTCTGCCTGAGAGCAGCGTCAGGGGACGGCGTTGCCGGCGGCCTGTTCGGCACCGCGACCCGGCCGATGGGTAACCGGCGCGGCCAGGGCCGCGTTGTAGCGCCGGCTGTTATCCCTGCCGCAACGCTTGGCGTCGTACATCGCCGTGTCGGCATTCTTGAGCAGCGTTGGCACATCCGCACCATCGTCCGGGAACACCGCTGCGCCGATGCTGGCGCTGATGCGTTGCTCTTTCCCACCGATATAAAACGGCCGCCGTAAATTGTCGCCAATGCGTCGGGCTACGACCAGCACGTCGTCGGCGTGGCGCAGATCCGGCAGCAGCACGGTGAACTCATCGCCACCCAGGCGGGCCGGATGCGGTTCATGGGGTGGCGCGTCGCTTCGGGCAGTGGCATCGGCCGGGCGCAGCGACTCGCGGATGCGCGCGGCAGCCTCAACGAGCAAGCGGTCACCCGTCTCGTGTCCCTGCGTGTCATTGACCTGCTTGAACCCGTCCAGATCGAGAAACAGCAAGCCCAGCCGGTGGTTACCGCGCCGTGCCCGCTGGACTTCGCGTTCGACCCGGTCCATGAAGGCCGGACGATTCGACAGCCCGGTCAAGCCATCCGTGAAGGCCAGGCGGGCCAGTTGCTGGTCGCGGTCGTGGATCTTCTCGATCATTTCGTTGAAGCCCTTGCCCAGGGCGTCGATCTCGATGATGTGCGTGCGCCTCGCTCTAACGGTGTAATCGGACCGGCCGTGGACCTGGGCCATGAGCCCGTTGAGCGCCTGCAGGGGACCAATTACGGAATGATCGAGGTGGCGCAGCAGCAAATTGCTGACACCGTAGGCGACCACGGCCGCAGCCAACGTGATGACGGCAATCCACGCCGTCTGGCGCAGCAGCGGTTCAACGCTAACGCCGAGCAGGAGGGTGCCCGCCCGACCCTCGGCGTCGCCAAAATCCTGGTGATATTGCAAGAGAAAGGGATCGACTGCGGAGGAACCGAAGCCGCGCGAAAGGTCCGCGGGTGGCAAAACCGTACGGCCGCCGGCGTAAAAGGCGAAAGCGCGATGATCCTTGTCCAGGAGCACGGCCCTTTCAACCTGAGGGGCATGTCGCAACGATGCGAGCAGATTTTGGGCTGCAGCAGGATCGTTGCGGCGTATGGCGGCGCTGGCGTTTTCCGCAAGCACCTGCACTTGTGCGCGGGTGCTCTCCTCCAGGTTTTCAAGGCCGAGGAAAAAGCTCCCTCCGACGATGGCAAGAAAGACGATGCCAATGGCCACCGATACTGCCGTGCGATTGATGCGCAGCAGGAGGACCGGCAGACCGACGGGCACTCTTGCCAGCGGGGCAGGACGGCGGGGAACACGCGTGGTCGAACTCAAGAGATCTTCCGTCCGGCAATGACGGCCGTCACCACACGTCCGGCGGTGATGCGACAGTCCCTCAAATGACGATGTTCACGGCAAATGCCCACCCGAAAAACCCCGAAATGAACGCCTCCATCGGCTTTATTTGAACCTTTTGTCCGGTGGCGCAGGGGGATAACGTTTCCGGTGGTGTGGCTGGCGACGTGCCACGGCATGCAGCACCGGTCCGCAGCACCGCGCCGCCATGAGATGGGTGCAGAGGGTCGTATTACGGGAGGCAAAAAATGCTGGATTTACAGCGCGAAGTACCGCGGGAATCAACCCGCGAACGGTTGCGCGAACTGCCCGGCGCACTGCCCCGCGAATTGCCCGCGGAAATTTCGGAAAACCACCGCATGGCCCTGCATGCAGCGCTGTTCGTGGCGTCCTTCCTTGTTTATGCCCTCTTCCGGTCCCTTTGGACCGCCAAGGCTGGCCAAACGGAACCCGTGGACGGATCCTTGACCGGCTCTATCGCCATCCTGTTCATTGGTGCCGCCCTGGCCTATGGAACGGCGTCGTGGTTCCAGCCACGGTGGCGGTCGCGCGATGCCGGCCGCGTCGCCTCCATCGTGTGGCTCGTCGTCTCGCTGGGGTACATGCTGGCATTTGGATGCCCGCGCATCGTGTTGCTGGTGGGACTGGCGTTTTTTCCCTACTGCCTGGGCGCACTGGTCGGGCACAACATCGGACGTTTTCACCACCCCGCGCACTGGGATGGGATCGAAATGGACCTTGACGACTGATGCGAGCGACGCCATTCAGCAGTGCCCTGCCGGGCGGCCAAGAATGCCCGGCTCAGTCGAACACAACGCGCGGAAAATAGAAAGAAACCGTCCAGTTAGGCGCATCGACGATCTCGCTGATGCGCAGGTCGCCGCACACGCTGCACAGCATGTAGGCCTCCACGGCCGGCATGGCGTGCTGGCGGGTGAGCAGGTCAACCATGGATCGCACCGCTGCGCGCGCTGCCGCCATCAGGTCGGGGCCGATGCCGGTGGTGACCTCATAGCCACGGCTGTCCAGGTGCCGCGTCACGGGTCCTGGGGTCGTGAACCGGGGAAAAGCCAGCGGCGTCTGCTTGATCAGTTCGAATTTGAGGGCGACCCGCATGGGGCTCTCGATTGCGGTACCGCCAACTTCGCCATCGCCTTGGGCCGCGTGGGTATCGCCCACCGAAAAGAGCGCCCCCGCCACCTCGACCGGCAGATACAGCTCCGTGCCAGTGGACATGTCCCGGACATCCATGTTGCCGCCGACACGGCGCGGCGGCACGATGCTGTGCAACCCGGGTTCGGCGGGCGCGACGCCTATCGTGCCCGTGAACGGCTTGAGCGGGACGCGCGCCCACGAGCCGTAGAGGGCGGGTGCGAGCGTGTCCGCGTTGTACGTCCACAGGTGCAAGGCCGGGTCGCGGAAGTCGTCCGCCAGCAGGCCAAAGCCCGGGATGTTGGCCGTCCAGCCCCAGCCCGAGGGCTGGAAGTTCAGCAGGGTGACCTTCAACACGTCACCGGGCTGCGCGCCGTCGACGAACACCGGACCGCACACCGGGTTGATCTTGCCGAAATCCATGCGGGCCACATCGTCAACCGAGGACTGCGGCGACAGTTGCCCACCGGAAGATTCGGAGATGTCGAACTCAACCGTCTGCCCGGGCGCGATGGTCAGGACCGGCGCAATGCTGTTGTCCCATCCCTGATGGTGTTGATGACGATGCAGCGTGTGATCGCAGCTCAAACCCATGTACAAACCCTTTCACGGCGATGGATGGCAGGTACTGAGCCGATGGCAAGAAGTTGTGGCGCCCACCAGCATCGGCCTTCATCCTACCAGCGTGCATCGGCGCGAGCGCATGATGGGCGCCGCAACCGCGCGCCGCGGGTCATCGCCCGGCGCTCATGCCTTTTGCCGAATACAGGCCACGCGGCCGCGTGATGTCCCCGAGGATGCGTTCAACCATAATCCACGGAATGGACACCAAATCGATCCTGCCGCTGGACGGCGGAGCATGCACCCTCGCCGGCATCCGCACAGGCGGGGTTAACGGCGCACCTGGCCCTCACGGTGCACACCCTATTCCCGCAACGCGGTGGTTGGCCATCGCCGCGGCTGCGGCGCTGGCCACCGCTTGCGGAGGCGGTGGCGGGTCGGGCAGTGCCCCAACGCCAACGCCCCCTGCACCGTCAACCACGCAGGTCTCGGCAGCCAGCACGCTCTCGTCAAACTGTGGCCTAGCCGTAGCCAACACGGCAGCGTCACCGCCCGAGGCCTACACCCTGAATTCCGCCGTACAGCCGCAACTGGCTGCCAACCCGGCAAATCCGCAAACGCTCTACGGTCTATTCGAGCAGGACCGCTGGGATGCCATCGGCACGCGGGCGATCAGCTTTTCCAGTTCCAGCAATGGCGGCGTGACGTGGGGCGCTATCTCCGCACTGCCATTTTCGGTGTGCGGCGGCGGCTCCGGACCCGGCGTGGCGTATGACCGGGCCTCGGATCCTTCGATTGCCGTTGGTCAAGGCGGCACTGTCTTTGCCAGCGCTCTCGCCTTCAGCGCTGCAGGCTTCCTGGCGGCGGGCGGCAAAACCGCCGTGCTGGTGTCGCGCTCGACGGATGGCGGTGCAACCTGGCAGGCGCCCACGGTGGCCATCAGCGGCGTGGGCACGGTGGCTGGCCCCAACACCTTCAACGACCGTGATGCTATTGCCGCCGATCCCAATGGCCCAGATGTCTACCTGGTCTGGGATCAACTCAACAGCGTTACGACCGCCTCGGTACCTACGTATTTGGCCCATTCTGGCGACAGTGGCGCAACCTGGTCCACCGCTAGCATTATTTACCTGCCCTCCTCAGGACAAACCTTCAACAACCAGCCATCGGTGCTGCCCAATGGTCATGTCGTGAACGTCTTCACGGTGGCCGGCGGCTTTAGCGCGCAGCAACTCCTTGCGATACGGTCCACCGACCACGGCACGACCTGGCTGCCCAGCGCCGGAGTCGTCATAGCGCCGCTGGCGCCGGTGGGTACTACCAATCCCATCGCGGGGGGCGCACC
>CAIQGU010000214.1 GCA_903871435.1 uncultured Burkholderiales bacterium
ACGCCGCTGTCCTGCTCAAGGCCGTAAGCCAGTATCACGCGCCGGTCCAGCTGCATGGTAGTGCCGCCCACGCCCAGGAAGCCGCGCCGCACGCGGCCATGCTGCAGCAGCTGCGGTATCACCCAGGTGGCGATATCGATGGCCACCGCGAAGCAGATCGATTGCGCCCCGCGGATGAGCGCGGTATTCACGCCGATGACCTCGCCGCGCGAGTTGAGCAGGGGGCCACCGGAATTGCCCGGGTTGAGTGCGGCATCGGTCTGGATCACGTCGGGGATGAGCCGGCCCGTGCTGGCGCGCATGCTGCGCCCCAGTGCGCTGACGATCCCCGTGGTCACCGTGTGCTCGAAACCCAGGGGATTGCCGATGGCGATGGCGATCTCGCCGCGCCGCAGCGTCCGCGACACGCCCAGCGGAGCGTGCGTCAGCGTGCCTTGCGATAACGCGTCGATCTGCAGGATCGCCAGGTCGGTATCGGGATCGTCGCCTACCCAGCGCGCGTCGAAGCTGCGTCCGTCGGCCAGCGAGATGCTGTGGCGAATACGCGCTGGCGGGCCGCTGCGGGCGGCTTGTCCCGCTCGCACCACGTGTGCATTGGTGAGTACATAGCCGTCCGGTGTGAACAGGAAACCCGAGCCGCTGCCCCGCGGGCCTGCTCCCTTGCTGTTATCTGCGCCCGTCCCCAGCACCTGAACCGCGGCCACGCTGGGGCCGACGCGCTCGACCACCTGGCTGACCGTTGCGGAATAGGCATCCAGCAGTTCGCCGTCCGATGCACCCATGAATCCTCCTTGCGCCTTGACGCACAGGATCGTCAGGTGGGGACGGCGTACGGGTTTGCAAGGGGGTGCCGGCCGTCACCCGAAGCCGGCATTCAAGCCGCGTGTCTCAGAGCCTTTGCGGGCGCATGGCGAGTCGCCAGGTTACCGCCCTGCCGCTTGGCCACGTACATGGCTTCATCGGCCTTGCGCATCAACCCGCCGGCATCTGCGGCATCCTCCGGATACAGCGCAATTCCCAGGCTCATCGTCGGGCACAATGCGGCGCCGCCCAGCGTGATGGGCGCGCCGACCTCCGTGATGATGCGCTGTGCTATGGCCATCGCGGCGGCCGCATCGACTATGCCGGGCAACACCACCGCGAATTCATCGCCCCCCAGCCGCGCCACGGTGCCGGCGGTGCCCACGGACCCCGTGAGACGCTCGCCGGTGTACCGCAGCAGTTCGTCACCGATCCCGTGTCCGTGCGTGTCGTTCACCGCCTTGAACCGATCGATGTCACCGATCATCAAGGCCATGGGCCGGCCCGTGCGCCGCGCCAGCGCAAGTGCCTCGGCAAACTGTTGGCGGAACAACTCCCGATTGGGAAGCCCCGTCAGGGCATCGAAGTGCGCTTTGCGCCAGAGCCGCGCGCGCGATTTGCCCAGGGACAGCACATAGGCCGTCAGTGCGCTGCAAATAAAGATAAGCAGGCTACCGAGGATCGCCAACAGCAAAGTGAACCAGACGCTGTCCGATTTCGTTGCGGCGATGGCGGGGATAGTGTCGTTGACGTTGATCTGAACGCCGTATTCGTCGAGGCGCTGCACGGCAAGGACGCTGGGGGTAGAACGACCGGCCAGGGCAATCAGGCCATGCGGCTCCGGCGTCGCGCCCCGGTAGGGCCAGGGTTCCAGCGGCAGTGGCGCGAAGTTCTGGCGGCGATAGCGTTCCTCCTTCGTCGCGGCGCTCAGGTTGGCGATGCCGGCCCCCGGCAGTGCCATCATCTCGATCCGCTTGTCGTGCGCCATGATGATGATGCCGTTGGCGTCGCTCAGGAATGCGTCCGATTGGTCCAGAAGAAAAGACAGATTGGCCATGTGCACCTTCACAACCACGGCGCCAGCGAAATGCCCGTCGATCATCACGGGGCTGGCGAAGAACAGCCCGGGTATGCCGGTCGCCTTGCCGACTGCATACTGCAGGCTGCGCCGGCCTTCCTGCGCGGCGCGGAAATATTCCCGCTCTCGCACCTGTGTGCCGATGCTGGGACCGGCTCGGTCGGAGTCGCTCGCGGCGATAACTTCGCCGGTGGCGTTGGCCACGTACAAAATGTCCACATCTAGGTGATTGCGGGTGGTTGCGAGCTGGCTGCTCAGATCGCGCAGGCCGGGGTCAGCCGACCAGCGCCGAAAGCGCTCTTTGCGCGTGACGGCGGCCAGGTCCGGCGCGCGCGCGAGGCGCGCCAAGGCATTGCGCACTTCGGACGTATGCGCCATCACTTCGGGTACACCGGATATGAAATGCAGGTTGCGCCGGATGCTGCCGGCAAGGTCGCGCGCCCGCGTCTCGGCCTGCAGGCGCTCGGCGGCGATCAGGGTGTCGGTCCGCGCCAGGTAGTCGCTCTTGACCCACCACGCCGCGCAGACGCACCATGCCGCCGTCAGCAGGGCCGCCACTACGGCCGCGGCCCGCCAAGGTCCTCGGGAAACTTTCATTGTTTTCCGCGCTATTTATATTTCCTGATTACAGGCAATCCTCTTGTTGCGTCACTCGTTGCGCATCGTGTTGCATATTGGCGTCACGATGGCCACCAAGCCGGGCGCAGGATTCCTGGCGCTCACACTCCTACCGACGTTCGTAGTATGGTCTTGGCGCCGGTGCGGCAATTGGCCGGAAAAAGGGGGGTATTTCGACCGGGAAATTGGGGTGCGTCCTGGCCAGTCACGCCTCGGCCGGCCGCAGGGTCTGCCCTCCCGCCCCCACTTGGTGCATTTGACCCCGCTGATTGCTGGCGCAATTCTTGCGATATAGGCAAATTGGCAAGGCGGGGCAGCGATAATTTGTGACGGGACTGCCACCCATGGCCCTCCCGCTCGCCCTAAGGAACTGCAGTCATGAATGAAACGGCAAATGTCCCGGCGTCAGCCACGCCCCCGCTCGATGTGGAGCACCGCACTGGCCTGGGAAAGGACGCGCTCAAGCGGGCGTTTCTCGACAACCTTTACTACGTGCTGGGCAAGTTCGCGGCGCTGGCCACCAAGCACGACTACTACATGGCGCTGGCCTACACCGTGCGCGACCGGCTGCTGCAGCGCTGGATCAGCACGGCCAATGCCTATACCCAACAGGGCTCGCGCACGGTCGCCTATCTGTCGGCGGAATTCCTGCTGGGGCCGCATCTGGGCAACAACATCCTCAATCTGGACATCGAAAAAGACGTGCGCGCCGCGGTGCGCGAACTGGGCCTGAGCTACGAGGAACTGCTGGCCGAGGAAGATGAGCCCGGCCTGGGTAACGGTGGCCTGGGACGCCTTGCTGCCTGCTACCTCGACTCCATGGCACGCCTGGAAATTCCGTCCATCGGCTACGGCATCCGCTACGAGTTCGGCATCTTCGCGCAGCAGATCGTCGATGGCTGGCAGATGGAGCAAACCGACAAATGGCTGCGCAACGGCAATCCCTGGGAGATCGCGCGGCCGGAGTGGGCGGTGGAGGTTAAGCTGGGCGGCAAGAGCGAGCACTACACGGGCCGCGACGGCCGCCAGCATGTACGCTGGGTGGCGGCGCGAAGGGTGCTGGGCACGCCGTACGACACCCCCATACTGGGATACCGCAACAACACCGCCAACACGCTGCGCCTGTGGCGCGCGGAAGCGCCCGAATCCTTCGATCTTGGCGTGTTCAACCGCGGCGACTACTACGGCGCCGTGCAGCAGAAGATCGTCTCCGAGAACATCAGCAAGATCCTGTACCCCAACGACGACCAGGTGCAGGGCAAGGAGTTGCGCCTGGAGCAGCAGTACTTCTTCGTCTCGTGTTCGCTGCAGGACATGATGCGCATCATGCGCGTGCAGAACATCCCGCTGGAGCGCTTCCACGAGAAGTTCACCATCCAGCTCAACGATACCCATCCGGCCGTGGCCATTGCCGAGCTGATGCGGCTGCTGGTCGACGAATACGATATGGACTGGGAGCGCGCCTGGTCGGTCACCAAAGCCTGTTTCGGCTACACCAACCACACCTTGCTGCCCGAGGCGCTGGAACGCTGGCCGCTGGACCTCTTCACGCGGATTCTGCCGCGTCATATCGAGATCATCTTCGAGATCAACGCCCGCTTCCTCGACGAGGTGCGCATGCAGTTCCCGGGCGACGGTGAACGGCTGGCCCGGCTGTCGCTGATCGACGAATCCGGCGAGCGCTATGTGCGCATGGCCAATCTTGCATCGGTGGGCAGCCATACGATCAACGGCGTTGCCGAACTGCACACCGAACTGCTCAAGAAGGACGTCCTGGACGACTTCTACGCGCTCTGGCCCGAGAAGTTCGACAATGTCACCAACGGCGTCACACCGCGGCGCTGGATGGCGCTGTCCAACCCGCGCCTCACGCACCTGATTACGTCCACGATCGGTGACGACTGGATTGGCAACCTGGAACAGCTGCGGCTGATCGAGCCCTACAGCGTGGATGCCGCCTTCCGGCGCGAGTGGCGCTTCATCAAGCGCTCGGTAAAGGAAGACTTCGCGCGCCATGCGCGCCGCATCACCGGTGTGTCGGTCGATCCGCATTCGCTGTTCGACGTCCAGGTCAAGCGCATCCATGAGTACAAGCGCCAGCACCTGAACGTGCTGCACATCGTTGCGCTGTATCACCGCATCAAGTCCGACCCGGACATCGACCTGCAGCCCCGCACCTTCATTTTTGGCGGCAAGGCGGCGCCCGGCTACCGCTTCGCCAAGCTGATGATCAAGCTGATCACGGCAGTGGGCGAGGTCGTCAATCGCGATCCGGCGGTGCGCGACCGGCTCAAGGTGGTATTCCTGCCCAACTACAACGTTACCAACGGCCAGCGCGTCTATCCGGCGGCCGACCTCTCCGAGCAGATCTCCACCGCGGGCAAGGAGGCCTCGGGCACCGGCAACATGAAGTTCTCGCTCAATGGCGCCCTGACCATCGGCACGCTTGACGGCGCCAACGTGGAAATCCGCGAGGAAGTGGGCGCGGAGAATTTTTTCCTGTTCGGTCTCACCGCCGAGGAAGTGCAGGCGAGCTGGACCCACGGCTATGACCCCATGGCCTACTACCTGGGCAACGAGGAGTTGCGCGCCGTCATCGACCTCATACGCGACGGCCATTTTTCGCGCGGCGACCGCACGCTGTTCGCGCCGCTGGTGGACTCGCTGCTCAAGGGCGACCCCTACCGCCTCATGGTGGACTACCAGTCCTACGTGGACTGCCAGGCGCAGGTGAGCGCCGCCTACGCCGACAAGGAAAACTGGACGCGCATGGCCATCATCAATGTTGCGCGCATGGGCAAGTTCTCATCGGACCGCAGCGTGCGCGACTATTGCGAACGCATCTGGCGCGTCGGTCCCGTGAAGATCCCCCTCATCGACCCCGAACGCGCCCCCGAGCACCGCCTCCAACCCCGCGCCGAAGGTTGATCTTCGATCCGGCGAGTGTTTCCC
>CAIQGU010000215.1 GCA_903871435.1 uncultured Burkholderiales bacterium
CGCCAGCAGTTCGAGCGTCGTGAGGCCGTCCTCGGCAATCATCGTCTCGCAGCCGAGCGCATCCAGCATCGCGGTGACAACCTCCCGATTGACGAGGTTGTCTTCGGCAACCAGGATGCGCCGCCCGGCAAGGCCGGTCAGCCGGCTTGGCGGGCGCTGCGGCGCGCTCCCGGAGGGTTCGGAACCGAGCACTGTCGCCAGGACCGCGCCGAGTTGCTGCTGGCGCACCGGCTTGGCGAGATAAGCGTCGACGCCGATCGCCTGCGCCTGGCGCGGTTCATCACGACCCGCGGTCGACGTAAGCATGACCAGTCGCAACCCGGCGAGGGTAGCGTCGGCGCGAATCTGCTCGCACAGCGCCATGCCGTCGAGGATGGGCATTTTCATGTCGACCACGGCAATGTCGAATGCGCGGGCCGAGCGCGCGGCAATGCGCAGCATCTGCAAGGCTTGGCGGCCGTTCTCCGCCAGCGCACAGTCCATCTCCAAAGTGCGCAGCTGCTCTTCCAGTATCCGCCGGTTGGTCGGGTTGTCCTCGGCGATGAGCACGCGCCTGCCAGCGAGGGATACCGCCGGAAGGGGGCGCAAGGTCACCGCTCCGGAGTCGCCGTGGCGCAGCGGCAGTTCCACGTGGAAGACCGAACCCTCGCCGATCTGGCTGGTCGCCGATATGCGCCCGCCCATCAACTCGGTGAGCTGGCGGCAGATGGCCAGGCCCAGGCCCGTCCCGCCGTAGCGCCGCGATGAAGACTGGTCCACCTGCATGAATACCGAGAAAAGGCGTTCCACCGCGTCCGGCCGCATGCCGATGCCGGTGTCGCGGACCGTGAAGCGAACCCGTGTTGCGGTCGCCGCCGCCTCCGCTGCGGCAGCCGGATCCGGGCCGGCCAGCGGTTCGACCGTCAGGACGACCTCGCCCCGCTCCGTGAACTTGATCGCGTTGCCGATGATGTTGATGAGGATCTGGCGCAAGCGCGCCGGGTCGCCGCGCACCGTTGCCGGCAAACCCGGGGCGAATGTGTAGGCCAGCTCGATGCGCTTCTCGTGCGCGCGCGGGGCAAGCAGCTCGATCAGTTCCTCGACCATCGACAGCAGGTCGAAGTCAACGCAATCGAGATCGAGCTTGCCGGCTTCGATGCGGGAAAAATCCAGGATGTCGTTGATGATGTCGAGCAGCGACTCGCCCGAGCGGTACAGCGATTCGACGAAACGCCGCTGGCGGTCATCAAGGCCGGTTCCCAGCAGCAATTCGGCCATGCCCAGCACGCCGTTCATCGGTGTGCGGATCTCATGGCTCATGTTGGCCAGGAACTGCGACCTGGACTGGCTGGCCAGCCTCGCGTCCTCCAGGGCGCCGCGCAGGGCCATTTCAACGTTGCGCTCGCGCGTGACATCCCGCGCCAGCACAAAGGTGCCGGCGGTGCCGTCGCCACGATCGGGCAATGGCTGGAACGCGAGCTCGATCCATTGCGCGGCGCTTTCGGACACATGGGTGGGCAAGACGATCTCGCGCGAGCGCAATGCGGCATTCATGTGCCGCTGGCATTCGGCAGCGGACGCGGGATTCGCGCCAAACAGCAGCGAGGGTACGTCGCCACCGATAATTTCACCGGCGGATTTGCCGGTTAGCCGGGTCATGCCGGCATTGACCCAGTCGATGCGACCGCTTTTTCCGGTGACGGCGATGGCTGCGCCCACGACCTCGGCCACCGAAGCCAGCCGGCGCGCCTGCGCACCCTGGGCGTTCAGCGCGACATCGGCCTGGTAGCGGCTGGCGGTGCGCCACAGTTCAACGCCGATGGCCTCGATGAGTTCCAGCATCTCCTCGTGCGCCTCTATGCGGCGATCCGAGTAGAACTCGATGAAAGCCATCGTCTGGCCCGTCAGCGCGATCGGGATCACGAAACCCGTGCGCAGACCGCAGGCCAGGGCTGCATCGCGCCGGGTCCAGTCGGTCAGCCGGGCAAGGTCGGAAACCCAGTGGGAAAGATTGCTCTGCCGCGCGCGTCCGATCAAGCCGGTGTCATCCTGCGGGAAGTCACCGTCCCAGCTGTTTTCCATGAACGCGCTGAAACGCGCCGGATCGGGGCAGTACCAGTGGGAACGGGATCGGACACCCCCCTGGGGCTGACCGCCCGCGCCGTTCGTTCCGCTTGCCAGCAACAGGCGGCCCAGCGGCCAGTCGAGATAGGCGCCGATTTCACGCAAGGAATTCTCCAGCGCGCGTTCCATCGAATCGCCGCCATTGGCCATGGAAGCGAGGTTGCGCAGCATCTGCATCAACGCATACTGGCGCTGCAAATGCAGACTGGTATGGGCTTCCTCCCTGGCGGCGTCGCGGGCCTGTTCCACGCTCGCGACTAGCGCGGCGCAAACCGTGTCGACCGCGACGGCCAGCGAGCCGATTACCGTGCCCTGGTCCGGGCTGGGCTCGGCGCCATGGTGCTGCGTGAGTTTTTGGCAGCGGTCGATGATCGATTCGAGCGGCGCCAGGATGACCCGGGACTGGCGCCATGCCACCGTAGCGGTGAGTGCCAGCACAAGGCCGACTGTGAAGACCGACGGCAGGGGTCCGGTGCCGATGCTTGCAAACCATCCAAGGACGCAGGCCACCAGCAAAGCGGGCAAGGTCGCGATGAGCAACAGACGCGTGGTCAGGCTCGGCACCATGTCAACAGCGGTCCCGGTCGCCGGCGCCTTGGCCGGAGTACTGCCCGAGGCTGCACCCGCCGTCGGGGCGACGGGATGCGCCGAGCCGGCCGGCGCAATTGCGGCCCCCGAACCCATGCCGGCACCCTGCTGTCCGACCTCCTGGTACTGCTTTGACATTATTTTGCTGCCCGTGCCTGTTCCCGGCTACATGTCGCCACATGCATTTTCGGCATTACAGGCGGCAACTAAATCGGGAATTCCCGTGGAAAAGCGGACAATGCGGCCCGTCGCCGCGACTGGCCGACCTTGGTGCCCCGGCCCCTGGCCGTGCCGCCCCTTGGCGTGGCGGGCTTCGCAGTACCGCAACCCGCTGGCACAATGGCGCCTTCGCGGGTGCCGGAAGGCTCGGCGCAGGGGTGGGTGACTCGGCTTGGCCATGGCAGAGGTCTTTCTGGCAATTTGTTGCGGAGCGCTTGCTGCCCTGGCGGCGGTGCTCCTCGTGCTGCGCCGGCGCAATCTGGATCAGATCGAGGCGTTGCGCCGGAATCTGGCTGCCGCGGCCGATGCCGCCGGCGAGCCGGCGGCCCTGCGCGAGCGGCTTGCCCAACTCGAGCGCGAACGAACCGAGCAGGCGCGCCAGTTCGAGCTCGCGGCACGCGAAATGGAAAGCTTTTCCTACTCCGTGTCGCACGACCTGCGCGCGCCGCTGCGTGTCGTCGATGGCTTTGCCGCGATCATTCTTGAAGACTATGGCGCCCGCCTGGACACCATAGGGCGGGAGCACGTCCAGCGCATAGCCGCTGCAGCGGCGCGCATGAACGCGATGATCGATGCGTTGCTGGCCCTGTCACGCCGCACCGCGCGGGACCTGGAACGCGATTCGTTCGATCTTTCGCGCGCGGCTGAAGAACTCGCCGACGAACTACGCGCCAGCGATGTGCGGCGCAAGGTGGAATTCCGGATCGAGCCGGGACTGCGCGCCGACGGCGACCCCACGCTGCTGCGGCTGGTGCTGCAGAATCTGCTGGGCAACGGCTACAAGTTCACGGGCCAGGCAGCTCAAGCCGTCGTCGAATTCGGTTGCCACGTCGTTGACGGCAACGATGTCTTTTTCGTGCGCGACAACGGCGCGGGCTTCGACATGCGGTTTGCGGGCCAGCTTTTCGGGCTGTTCCAGCGCTTTCATTCCCAGAACGACTTTCCCGGCACCGGAGTCGGTCTGGCCACCGTGCAGCGCATCGTGCGCAAGCATGGCGGTCGGATCTGGGCCGAGTCCGAGCCCGGGCGGGGGGCGTGCTTTTACTTCACCTTGCCCAGGGTGGCGGTCCCCAACGCGGTGGCACGCGTTTGAAATTGCCGCCTTCGAGGAACCTACCAGCCCGCTAATTGCGGGGAATGGAATTCAACCGGTTGGCGGCCTCGACCATGCTCGTGGCCAGCGACTCCACGCTGGCGCCTTCCAGGCGGGCCTGATTGCGCAGCGCATCGAGCGCCCGGTCATAGTCAAGGCGCAACCGCTCCATGAGTATGCCTACGGCCACCTGTTCATCGCGCTGGCCGCGCGCCGCGGCGGCTGCCGCCGGTGGCGGCGCACGATTGGCTGTCTGCGCCAGAGCCGCGTGCACCGCGGGGACGATCTGCTTGACGTCCAGCGGTTTCACCAGATACCCCAAGGCGCCCAGCCGATTGGCCTCGGAGATCGTTTCCGAATCGTTGAATGCCGATAGAAACATGAATCCCGTGTGGGTGTTGGCCGCCAGGTAACGGGCAACATCCATGCCCGACTTGCCCTGCATGCGCATGTCCAGAATAGCCAGCTGGGGCTTGTGCCGACGGGCCAGCAAAATGGCTTCGTCACCGTTGTCGGCCTCGATCACCTCGATGCCGGCATTGCGCAGGCCCGCACACAGGGTTGCCAAGACCAGACGGTCATCATCCACCACCAGCACAAGCGGCGCGGGATCGGTCATTCCAGTTCCTCGCGTATGGCCGGGCCGCGAAGCTCGAGCGTGGTGCGCACCAGCGATCCGAGCTGCTCGATCCGCAGGCGGGCGCCGCGGCGGGGCAGCAAGGCCTTGATGAGCGAAAGGCCCGTGACGCCCGAGACCACCCGGTCCAGGTCGAAATCAACGGGCAGGCGGCCGGCGTTGTCGATCTGCAGCGCGATGCCGTCGGGGCGTGTCTGGATACGAACCTCGATGGCAAGCTCACGGCTCGACCGGTACTTGATGGCGTTGGTGCCCAGCTCGTTGATGACCAGCGCCAGGGGCACCGCTTCATTTTCCGGCAGACCCCAGCGCCACAGCGCAGGAGCGTCAGACTCGAAGCGAACCTCGGCACCGAACATGGCGCCCAGGTTGGAAAAAATACCCTGGGCAACGCCCAATACCGGCAGGGTGCCGGCGCTGCCGATCTGCAGGCCGTGCACCTGGGCGATGGCCTGGATCTGGCCGGCAACCTCGTTGAGCGTTGCGGCAACCTCCGGCTTGGCACTTGCCATCTGCTGGAGCAGCCCGGCTACCCCCTGCAGGTTGTTCTTGATCCGGTGGTGCACCTCGCGCACCAGGATATCGCGCTGCATCACGGCTTCCTCGAGGCGTTGCTGCTCGGCAGCCTTGCGCTCGGTCACGTCGTCGGCGATGCCGAAGACCCGCACCGTGCCGTCATGAATGCGCGCCGGATTGAGGCGGACATTGAGCAGGCGCACGCCGCGCGCAGGATGGTTGACGCGCAGCTGCAGTTCGGTGCGCCGCTGGCGCCGCAGCGTGGCGATCAGCCGGGGGAGCTGGCGGTCGAAGCTTGCCAGGTCCTCCTCGACCACGTGCGGACGGCCGGCGTTGATGCTTTGCAGCAGTTCGGAGGGTGGCGCGCCGATGAGCTGGGCGTAGCGGTCGTTGACGTAATAAACCTGGGTGAGGTCCGCGTTGGTGATGAACACCAGCTGGTCGATGTTCTCCGCGAGCTGGCGAAACCGGCTCTCGGTTTCGCGCAGCGCCGTCTCGGCGAGAACCTCGCCGGTCAAATCGTCGATGATCGACATGACGTATTGTGCCGCTCCATGGCCACGGCCCTCCTGTTTGTCGTCGAAGATGGGGACAACGCGCTGATTGACGGTGAGGATACCGCCATCGGCCCGCAGCATCACGTCGCGCGGCCTATCGATCTGGTGCGCGTCGGCCAGCGCCTTGCGGTCCATTTCGGCATAGAGATCGGCAAACTGACGGCCGTAGATTTCATGCCAGGTTCGACCGACGACCTGCTCGCGCGATAGCCCCGTCAGGACTTCGCCGGCGCGGTTCATGCTGACGAAGCGCCCGGTGGCAGCCTCCCGCACCGATACCAGCACCGGCAGGCTCTCGATGATGAGATCGAGGTGGTTGCGCACCTGGCGCAGCTCGTCTTCCGAGCGGCGCCGCTGGTCCACGTCGGTAAGGGCGACGATCATGCCGCGCTCGAGCGCGCCGGGCTCGATGGGCCGTACATTGCCGGCGCACCAGAACACCGCGCCGTCGGCGCGGCGCATGGGCAATTCGAAGCTGGTGGAGGCGCGCATCTCCCCGGGCAGCGGGTCGGCCAGGCAGCGTTCCTGTACTTGTTGCCAGGCACCAGGCTCGGCAAAGAGCGAACCGAAATCGACTTCGCTCAGGTCGGCTGCACCGAAGCCGAAAAGCCGTTCACCAGCCGCATTCGTCTTGATCACCAGATCATTGGCGACATACAGGATGGAGACGAGTGCGTTGTCAAAAATCAGCTGGAGTTCGTTGACCGTGGCGCGCAGCTCACGGTCGGAGCGCTTGCGCTGGTCGATATTGACGAACGCGAAAATGTAGCCGAGCTCGGGACGATCCGGGTTGACCGCACGTCCCTGCACGGTCACCCAGATGGGATCGCCGCGGCGCCGGTACATGTAGAGCTCGAACTCGCAGGTGCCACGGGTGCGTATGTCGCCAAAGCGCTCGCTCAGTCCCGACAGCAGCAGGCGGTCCGAGGGGTGGGCAAACAGCTGGATCTGCTCGACCAGCGTGCCCGGCTCGCAACCCAGCAGTTCCTCCATGGCGGCATTGACCCGCACGACACGGCCGTCGCGCACGAAGAGCAGGCCGACGACGGCGGTATCGAAGATGAGGCGGCTTTCCACGAGCAACTGCTTGAGACGCTCTTCATAGCGCTTGCGCTCGGTGAAGTTCTCGAGCACCAGCAGGTATTCGCGGCCACCGTCGGCGGCGCCCAGCGCGCGCCACGACAGATTGACCCAGACGATGCTGCCGTCCGGATTCAGCAGGCGGCGGTCGTCTTCGACGACGGAGCTGCCGACCGCGACCAGGCGCTCACGATCGCGCAGGCTGGCGTCGACGTCGTCAGGATGGAGCAGTTGCGCCGGATCACTGCCCTGCAGCTGGGGCTCACGATGCCCGACCAGGATGCAGGCGGCGCGGTTGATGCGGCGGATGCGAAATCCCGCATCGAGCAGCAGGATGCCGACGGGACTCTCGTTGAAGATGGTCGACAGGCGCTCGCCGTTCTCAGCCAGCGCCAGCTCGATGCGCTTGCGGTCGGAAATATCGCGCACCAGCAGGAAGATGAACTCGCGTTCGCCGTGCTCGACCCGCTGCAGCACGACGTCGACCGCGAACTCGGATCCCATGCGGGTCCGGTAGCGTGTCTCGCCCTGGAAGGCGCCATGGCCCAGCAGGGCATCGAGGATCTCGGCAAAGCGCTCTTCGCCGAGATTGACATCGATGGCAGACAGACGCAGTCCGGTGATCTGTTCCCGGCTGTAGCCCAGCCATGCCAGGGCGGTTTCGTTGGCATCGACTATGCCCCCATCGCGGCGGATCTCCAGCACCATCTCGCCGGCGCGCTCCAGCGCATGGCGCAGCGCCGCCAGCGAGGTTTCGGCGAAGCGCTCGCGGTCGAGCCGCTCGACCGTAACGAAAACACCATTGAACTCGCCGCGCGTATTGAGCAGTGGCGTGCGCCGCTCGCGGATCCAGGGGAATTCGCCGCCGCAGAATTGGTACTCGACCTGGTGCGGGTTGCGCAGCGCGCCGTCGCGCATGTCGAGGAGCGAGCGCATCACATCCGGCTGCGAGGAAAGGTCGAAAGCCTCGTCCAGGCGGTGTCCGAGCAACTGACGCGTTTCAACGCCGAGCAGCTGCACCAGGTACGGATTGCAGCGCACGTAACGCAGATCACGGTCGAGCACCGCCATGCCGGTGCGGGCGCTCGCCATCAGGGTTGATACCAGGGCATCGGCGGCGCGCGTGGCGCGCATGGCGCTGCGTGGCACGGTGATGTCGCGGGCAATAGCCGTCACGTGCGTGGCCTCGCCCTGCGCGGAGCGCTCGGCAAACAGGCGCACTTCGAAATTCTTCGCGCCGGTTGGAAAGGGATAGGTGAACTTGAAGGAGCGGCTGTCGAGCGTATCGATCACCGCCTGGAGCTTGCTCTCCCACAGGGGCGCAAATTGGGCGAAAGCGGGCACTTCCGAGAGACGCCGGCCGACAAAATCGAGCCACGGCACCGCGGTGGCCTGGATCATGGCCGGGTTGGCGTAGACAATGTTCAGGACGCGGTCGAAACGCCAGACCGCGTCGGGCAGCTCATCGAACAGGTGCGCGGGCGGCGGCTGCGGGATGGCTGCTCCAGGAACAAAAGTAACGGCCCCGGCAGCGCCCGGCGGTTCCGGATCTGCGGCGGCCCCTGGCTGCGCTGCAGCATCAGACCTCCGATCGAATGTCATCGAATCCGCCACGCCCGACCGTTCCGTATGTTGACCGCGTTGCCCAGGCCCAGGGTGCGCCCCCGGCAATTGCGGGGCACAGGCGAAGAATACCGGAAGCGTGGGATGGGTAGTGAGCCCGGCGGCGCGGACTACAGGTACTGGAACAGCGAGAGCTTGGAAATCGAGGAGTAACTCTGCAAGGCCGCCTGGTACTGGGTCTGCTGCTGCGACAGCTTGGAGGCACCGTTGGCGTAGTTGAGGTCGACGATGGACGACATCTCGGTCTGGTCATGGAGGGTGCGGTCGCTGGTCACGGTGGAATAGCCACTCAGTTCGGACAACTGCGCTCCCATTGCCGCCTGGGTTGAGGTGATCGAGGTCATGGCCTGCTGCGTATTGCCCAGGGCGGCCGTAAGGGCCGCGCTGCGCTGGGCATCTGCCGCCGGCGAGCTCGACGGCGTCTGCAGCGCCGTGATTGCGGATGCGATGGTGGCAAAGATGGACTGCGTTCCCGCCGGAGCCACGGTGAACGTGTCGCCGGCAGCCGGTGCGCCGCTCAGCGTCATCTGCATGCCGTCGAAGGCCAGCGTCGCGGGATTGCCCAGGGGAGTGCTGGCAACGACGGTGGTTCCCTTGGTCAGGTCCTGCACCTGATAGTTCGTGCCGCCCGCCAGGATGCTGATGGAATACTTGTCACCGGTGAGCGCGGTCGGCGCAGTCACGGTGCCGATGCTCAAGGTTCCGGTGCCGGTATTACCCGAGGCGGCCGAGGTTACGAAGCTGCCATTGCCGGTCGGGATGTCCATGAAGACCGAATTACCCGCGTACTTGATCTGCGTCGTGCGCGACTGGGAGATGCTCAATCCCTGGACGATATTGTCGCCCGCGTAGCTGACGTTGTTGCCGTTTTGCACAAAGGGCGGTGTCGAGGTCACGGATCCGCCAAACAGGAATCCGCCCTGCGCATCGCTGGTGTTGGCCAGACCCACCATCTGGTTCAGGCCCTGTTGGAGTTCGGCTGCCAGCGCGCTGCGATTGGCGTCGCTCAAGGTGCCGTTGCCGGCCTGCACCATCACGTTCTGCGCTGACTGCATGACGTTGATGAACTGTGTCAGTGTCGACGAGCCGCTGTTGAGCATTTGCGTCGCCTGGTTTTGATTGCTGGTGTATTGGCCCAGCTGGGTCACATCGCTCTGCAGCAGGCTCGCCTGTGCGGCGCCCACCGGATTGTCGGACGGCGCATTGATCTGCTTGCCGCTGGAGAGCTGGCCTATGGAATTGAGAACGGCCGACTGGTCGGCATTGATGCCCTGCAGGCTCTCGAGATAGAGGTTCGACGTGGAGACTCGGATCATGGTGCTTCCTTGGATGTTTCCTGCGGCTCAGCGCGCAGCCGCTTCAGGCGCCGCCCGCAACCGCCAGGATGGCGTTGAAGACCGTGTCTGCCGTCTGGATGAGTTTGGCGGCTGCCTGGTACTGCTGCTGGAACTGCATCAGCTTGGAGGCTTCCTCATCGAGATTGACGCCCGATACGGAACTTTGCGCCGTCGTGGCGTTCGTGAGGATGGCGTCCTTGGACGACTGGTCGGTCTGGGCGGTAGACGCGACGGCGCCAACATCGGCCACCACGGCCGAGTAGGCGCCGGCCAAGGTGGAGCCACTCACGATGGCCTGGGACTGAAGCTGGCCCATGAGCAGCGCATTGCGGTTGTCATTGCTGCCCACCGTACCGGGCGCCACGTTGACGGTGTCGCCGCTGGCGGGCACGCCGTTGAGTGTCAGCGACCAGCCATTGGCAGCGATCGGTTGGCCGGCGACATAGGACACGGTCTGTCCCGCCGAGTACGTCGTTGCGCCGACCGTGACACTGGCGTTGGCCGTAAACGTGGACGGGCTGCTGAATGTGAGCGCCACTGGCGTAGTGAGTGCAGCGTTCGGGTTCGCCGGCAAGGGTTGCAGGCCCAGGTTGCCGATCGACAGCGACCCGGCGTTGGTGCCGCCCAGGGTGGCCTGGATGGGGCTGCCCGCCGCTATCTGGTTTCCCTGCGTGATGGCCACCGAGATATTGGTGGCTCCCAGCCGCACGGGCTGTATCGAAAACACGTCGCCGGTGGCCGGCGTCGTGGAAAAATTGAGCACCATGCCGTCAACATGGATGGGCAGCCCGCTGTAAGTGGGAAACGTGGTGTTGTCGGAGAGCCGGGTGACCGAATAGTTCCCCGGGGACGTGACCGTCAGCCGGTAGTCGGACGC
>CAIQGU010000216.1 GCA_903871435.1 uncultured Burkholderiales bacterium
AGCTCTTCGGCAGGATCCCAGTAGTCGCGGTGTTCGGTTACCAATCCATCGGCGTCGAATCCGAAGCGGGTGGCGCCATGCACCGTGAAGCTGCGGCCGCTCAGGCCAAAAATGAAATCCCAGGTCACGAAGGCGCGATGCGCATCGCCTAGCTCCTCGCGGATGATGAACCGCGGCGCGTCGGTGCTGGCGAACATGTGTTCGAAAACCCGGCAGATGGCGGCGATACCCTGGACGTCGTTGAAGGGGTCCTTGAACCGCGCCTGCGCATGATAGAACTCGTCGATGCGCACGAGCGTCTGTGGCGTCAAGGTGCCATACCACGCCAGCAGCGCGTCAAACCGCATCATCACGCACCCAGCATCCTGCCCAGCAGAGCAAAGCGCAGCCGGTACGGCAGGCGGCTGATAAAGCGCACCACCCGCGTGAAGCGCCAGGGGAAATCGATTTCGAAACGGCCCGCGGCAAATCCGGCCAGGATGTACTCGGCAGCCTGCTCCGGCGTGATGAGGGCCGGCATGGGGAAGTCGTTGCGCGCCGTGAGCGGCGTCTGGACGAAACCCGGATCGATGAGCGTAACGGCGATACCGCGGGGACGCAGATCCACGTAAAGCAGTTCCGCCAGGTTGATCAGCGCGGCTTTTGTCGGACCGTAGACGGTGGCATTGGGCAGGCCCATGTAACCGGCCACGCTGGCCACGATGGCCAGACCCCCCGAGCCGCTCGCAAGCAGCGATGGCAGCACGGTTTCCAGGCCGAAATACACGCTCGCCAGGTTCGCTTCGAGCATGGTGCGCACGCCCTCGGCCTTGACCTCCCAGGAGCGCTCGGGCTGATACTGCGCCGAGCAGAAGATGACGAGATCGACGCCCTTCCACCGCGCCGTAATCTCCTCGAGTCCGGCAGACCACTGCGCGGGCTGGGTGGCGTCCATGGGCAGCACGAGTGCGTTGGTGCTGCGGCCCGCAACCTTGGCGAGCCGTTCGGGGGTGCGCGCCGACAACGCAACGCGGGCGCCAGCCGTCAGCAGGGCGCGCGCGAGCGCCGCACCAATGCCGCTGGATGCGCCCACCAGCCAGACGCGCTGGCCGTGCCAGTCGCGGATGCGCGGATTCAGGGGAGAGAACCAGTGGCCAGGCGTCACGTCGGCTTCACTCCCGGTTGCGGAAGAACAAGGTGACCTGGCCGACCTCGATGCCGAATTTGCTCACGCGCGCCCGGTTGATAAGGGTCTGGTCGTCCATCAGGTACATCCAATCGTCGAAGTCCAGATCGTAGGTGGTATCGCCCACCGGCTGGCGCAGGGTGTACCGCCAGTTCAGGGTATTGCCGGCGATCCGCCCGATGGCTTCGCCCACCACATCGGGCGCCGTGCCATGCCAGACCCCATCGGCTGCGCGCTGCAGTGTCCAGCGGCGTTCCTGCGTCTTGCCATCGCTGTAGACAAACTGCTCATCGAGCACCAGCTGGTCGCCGGCGCCCTGCGAATCGATCGTGACGGTGAAGCGTTTTTGCACTTCGCCGCTGCGCGTCTGGAACATGCCCCAGGCGTGCGAGCGCGTGGCAAAGTACTTTTGCAGGTCCAGTTTGGGCCGCTCCGCCGCGTAGTGGCTCACGTCGGGCTGGGCGCAGGCGGCAAGCAGGGCCGTGGTCAGCACGGCCGCGGCAGCGCGGCAAACATAGCGCGGGTTTCTCGTGTTCATGCGGGTTTTTCCTCTCGGGGTATGACCTGGATGAGCAGCAGCGCCAGGGCCAGCAGCTTGAGCGCGCACGGGACCACAGCGTAGGCCAGGATCAGCGCCCGGCCGCCCGAGCTCGTTGTGCCCGGCTGATAACCCAGCCACGCCAGCAGCGGCAGCATGAGCGCCGATACGGCGGTGGCAAATTTGCCCAGCAGCGTCCAGATGCCGAACTGCGCGGCTGGATCGTGTTCGGGCGGAACCGCGTTGGCCAGCAGTACCGGGGGCAGCACGAGGTCGGCGCCCAGCGCCAAGCCGGATAGCACGCAGACCGCGGCATAGGGCCACGCGTCCCCCGGCCCCAGCAGCGTCGCCCAGAAAAAAGTGGCGATGGCCATCAGCATGGATCCGGCCCACGTTCGGGCCGGTCCGTAGATGGCGGCGAGACGCGTCCATACCGGCATGCCCAGGGCGCCGGCCACGAAATACGCGGCAAGGAAGGCACCGGTCCATTGCGGACGGGCAATCTGATCGCGGATAAAAAACAGCGCCAGGGTGGCCGGTATGGAAACCGCAAGGGCGTTGACCGTGTAAGGGAGCCACAGCCGCCGCAC
>CAIQGU010000217.1 GCA_903871435.1 uncultured Burkholderiales bacterium
AGGCGCTGCCATCGGGACCGCTGGCGATGGTGAGGGTCGTCGGCGGAGCAGGCTGCAGAAAGCGCACGCCGATCAGCGCGGCGGCCACCACCGCCAGCATTAGCGGCGTGCTGGTGGCGGCCAAGTCACGCCAGGAAACCACCCGCAGGAAATTTATCAACCGCATGCTTGTCCCATCCACCATCCGACGTGTCCCCGTATGCCGCAACACATCGCCGCCCGGTTTGCCGCCCGCGGGGCCGCGCCGCTTTTGGCGCTACCGGCCATATCCCGTTTCAATAGATTCCCAGTGCGATTCCGGCAGCCAGCGCGGCGCCCAGATCGCGGCAACGCGCCAGATCGCCCTCGCCTATCTTCTTTTCGCGGGCAATCTCCTGCGGCGACTGCGCCTGCGTGCAAACCACCAGCGACGGGGCAACGCGCCGCAGGCGCAGGCCGGTGGCAATACGGTCGATCTGCCGCACGGCCCCCTGCCCGTCGCTGCCGGCGCACACCAGCGTCGCATAGGGGCGGCCATTGACCCGGTCCAGCACCGGGTAGTAGCAGCGGTCGAAGAAGTCTTTCATCAGCCCCGCCATCGATGCCAGGTTCTCCGGCGAGGCAAAGAGGTACCCGGCGGCCTCGAGCATGTCCTCGGCTTGCGCCTCGGGGGCGTGCAGCAGGCGCACCCGCAGGGCCGGTTCGCGTGCGGCGCCGGCAACCGCCGCATTGGCCATCTGCAGCGTGCCGCCGGTCATCGAGTGATAGACAACGAGGAGGGTTTTCATCGGAGCATCTGCGCGGGGCGGCACGGGTCTGCAAAATAGCTGAGCGTACCCTCAAGGCCGGCGCGGCGGGCCGCATCAGTCACGGAAAGGCGGCGCGGCTCGCAGGACTTCCTCGACCGTGGTCGTGCCGTGGACGATCTTCTCGGCGCCGGAGAGGCGCAGCGAGCGTAGTCCGTCGCGCGCGGCCTGGTTGCGGATCTTCTGGATGTCGCCGCCTTCGCTCACCAGGGCGCGTATGGCGTCGCTGACGACCATGAGCTCGATCAGGCCGGTACGCCCCAAGTAGCCCGTGCGCCGGCATTCGAGGCAGCCGACAGGGCGATAGACCTTGGCCGGCGGGGCCGAGCGCCACGGCGCGACCAGGTCGCGCCAGAGGTTCTCGTCCATATCCACATCCCCCAGCTTGCAATGCGGGCCTAGGATGCGCACCAGGCGCTGGGCCAGTATGCCGATGACCGTGGCGTTGACGAGGTAGCCGGGCACGCCCAGTTCCAGCAGGCGCGCCACCGACGCCGATGCGTCGTTGGTATGCAGGGTGGAAAACACCAGGTGACCTGTGAGAGCGGCCTGCACCGCCATGTCGGCGGTTTCCTTGTCGCGGATCTCGCCCACCATGATCACGTCGGGATCCTGGCGCATGAGCGCGCGCAAGCCGTCGGCAAAGCCGATGTCGATACCGTGCTGAACCTGCATCTGGTTGAGACTGGGGTCGATCATCTCGATGGGGTCTTCCACCGTGCTGACGTTGACTTCGTCGGTGGCCAGCTGCTTGAGCGTGGAATAGAGCGTCGTTGTCTTGCCTGAACCGGTGGGGCCGGTGACCAGGATGATGCCCGAGGGCCGCTTGATGAGGTCGGACCAGACGCGGGCTTCGGCGTCGGAGAAACCCAGCTCGGCATAACTGCGGACCACCACCTCCGGATCGAAGATCCGCATCACCAGTTTTTCGCCAAACGCGGTGGCGAGGGTGGAGAGGCGGATTTCCACTTCGCGGCCGCCGTCGCCGCCGATGCGCGTCTTGATGCGCCCATCCTGCGGCCGGCGCCGCTCGACCACGTCCATGCGGCCCAGCAGCTTGATGCGGCTGGTCATGGCCTGCATGACGCCCGGTGGCACCTGGTAGACCTGATGCAGCACGCCGTCGATGCGAAAACGCACGATGCCCTGCTCGCGCTTGGGCTCCATGTGGATATCGCTGGCGCGCTGGTCAAACGCGTATTGCAGGATCCAGTCGACGATGTGGATGACGTGCGCGTCGTTGGCCTCGACCTTGCCGCCGAGCTCGACCAGCTGTTCGAAATTGCTCACCAGGCTGCCCGACCCGGTCTTGCTGGCGCCCTTGACGGACTGCGCGAGCTTGTAGAACTCGGTGGTGAAACGCGCCACGTCGAGCGGATTGGCGACGACCCGGCGCACCGTGCGCTTGGTGATCTGCTCGATCTCGCGCACCCAGCCGTCGATATAGGGCTCGCTCGTGGCGATCACCACCTCCACCGGCGAGAGGGCGATGGGCAATATGGCATTGCTGGTGGCGTAGGCGCTGGACATCACATCGACCACGCGGGTGAAGTCCACTTTCAGCGGATCGATATGCTGGTAGGGCAGGCCCGCTTCCGTGGCCAGCCACTGCGTAAGCGATTCGAGGTCGAGCAGGCGGCGTTCGCTGTCGGGTTGGCGGAAATTCATCTCCGCCACCAGCGCCAGGGGGTGCCCGTTGCGCTCGCGATCGGGGATGGCAAAGATGCGATTGGCGTCGTCCTGCGCGAGCAGCCCCCCTTCTACCAGGCGCGGCACGAGCACGCTCAGGCTGATGCGGACATTGGGAGCGAACCGTGGCGCCGGCCCGGTTGCCCGGTTCTTGCCGGCCGCAGCAGAAATTGCCATGGGGGACCCGATCAGCGCAGGTGTTGCATCAAGCGATCACCAGGCGCGAGGCCAGCGCCTGGGCACGGTCGGGCGTGTTGGCAAAGTCCGCCACCACGGCATGGGCGGCGCGTTCCGTCAGCGGCGCACTTTCCAGGGGCCGGATGTAATCGCGCCGCAGGTAGGAGCGGATGAGCTCGGGCGACATGACGTGAGCCCGGTTGTCGGGGCCACTGCTGAACATGAACATGGTGCGCAGGGGCGAAATCCAGCGCAGGCGTGCTTTCAGATAGGCCTTGCCGTCCCAGAGTTCGAACCAGCTGCCGCGCATCCAGTGCGCCAGGTCCTGGTCCAGGCGCGCGTCCTCGGCCTTGTCGGGCTCGCCCACATCCGTGAGGGCCTCGGGCACGGAAAGCTCGACCGCGTGGTCAGCGGCCGCCCGCATGACGGCCCGCGCTGGCACCTTGACGCCGCCGGGAATGGCCGTGAGGGGAAAGGAGCCGGTCAGCTGCAGACCTTCCATGCGGGCGCGCACCTCGGAGGACTGCAGGGCACTGCGGATATACCGCGCGCGGTCGACTGGCTTCACGGCAAAAGCATGCGAGGCCATGAGGTTATTGAAGAAATCGTCCTGCTCGTGCTCGGGGACGCGGATCAGCGCCAGGCCGTCACGCACGGTGCGCGTGAGCACGGGGATGAGCTCGACCAGGCGGCGGCGTTCCTCGGTGGTGGCTTTGGGCTGCACGCTCCACACCAGCTCGTGTATGGCC
>CAIQGU010000218.1 GCA_903871435.1 uncultured Burkholderiales bacterium
GGGGGTGCGAAACGGCGGCCAATCGTCGGATAATTTGCCTCGACCATTTGAAAACGGGGCAACGGGTTGCATGAAACCGTCTCTGGACCGCGCGCGGGTGTATCGCATTTTCCTCGAGGCGCTGGACCTGGAGGAAGACCTGCGCGATGCGTTCGTCAATGGCCAGTGCGGCGACGACCCGGTCATCCTTGACGAAGTCCATGCGCTGCTTGCCGTGGCCCTGCGCGGCAACGCGCCCACTGGCACCGTGCTTCCCCCGCAGCTCCCCGCCCAGGAGAACCTGAGCGGCGAGATCTACGGCCGCTTCCGCCTCGCCGCGGCAATTGGCGAGGGTGGCATGGGTGTGGTCTACCGGGCGGAGCGCACGGACGGCGTACAGCAGACCGTGGCCATCAAGCTCGTATCGGCCACCGGATCGAAGACCAGCCAGGCGCGGTTCGAACGCGAGGCGCAACACCTCGCACGCCTGGAGCATCCTGCGGTTGCACGCCTGATCGACGCCGGCCTCGAGCGCGGCCGCGCCTGGATCGCCATGGAGTTCGTGCCCGGCGAGCGCATCGACGCCTATTGCGCTCGACACCGCCTGGGCGCCGTGGCTATCGTCGGCCTGCTGGTGCAGATCGCCGACGCGATTGCCGCCGCCCATCGCATGCTGGTCGTGCACAGCGACATCAAGCCGGCCAACGTACTGTTGACGGCCGACGGCTCGCCCAAGCTGATCGATTTCGGCATATCGACCGCGCTGCGCGATGCCGGCGCTGTCACCGCCGAAACCGTGGGCGTAGGCCGTTTGTTCTCTCCCGGTTACGCAGCGCCCGAACAGGTGCAGGGCAGCGCCGTCACGGTTGCCACCGACGTTTTCGGCCTGGGCGCACTGGCCTATCGACTGCTGACCGCAAAATCCATCTTCCCGGATGTCAGCGATCCCATCAGCTACATGCTCGCGATCGGGCGCCGTGACGTCGACCTGCCCAGTCGCGTGGTGGCGCAGGACGGCGTGCTGCCGGTGTCGGCCCGTGACCTGCGCGGCGACCTGGACGCCATCCTGTGCAAGGCCCTCGAGCGCGATCCCGCGCGGCGCTACCTCTCCGTGGGCCACCTGCAGGCGGACCTGCGCCGTTACCTGGGCCGCCGGCCGGTGCTGGCACGGCGCCAGAGCCTGGGATACCGCCTCGACAAGTACGTGCGCCGCAATGCCATCGGCGTGGCCATCGCCGCCGCGTTTGCACTAACGCTTGCCACGGCCGGCATCTTCCTGCAGGTGCAAGGGCATCGCGCGGCGCTGGCGCGCGACATGGCGGCGCGGCGCGGCGAGTTCCTCGAAAACCTGCTCAAGTCGGCGGACCCCCGCGAGGGACGCCGCGACGTATCCGTTGCCCAGCTGCTCGACGCCGCGTCGGCCGAGCTCGACGCCAAGCTCGGCAGCGAACCGCTGGTGGAGGCCTCGATGCTGGGCCTCATCGCCCAGACCGACGGCGGCCTGGGCCGTTACGACGAAGCGCTCAGCGCCAGCGCGCGGCAGTTGCGCATTCTCAAGGCCAGCGGCGGCTCTGCGCTCGACATCGGGCGGGCGCTGTCGCTACGCGGTGACCTGCTGCGCGACCAGGGCAAATGGGCCGAAGCCGAGCCGTTTCTGCGCGGAGCAGTGGCGGACCTGCGGCCCCTGGATGCAACGGTCGACTACTGCGAGGCCCTCACCCGCCTGGGCGTCGTCCTGATGCATCACAAC
>CAIQGU010000219.1 GCA_903871435.1 uncultured Burkholderiales bacterium
GCCGATGCCTGCGCCGAGAAATGCGCGAGGTCGGGCGCGTTGTGCTGGATCTTGATGGTGCCGCCCACTGCGCCGGAACCATACAGGGTGCCCTGGGGTCCGCGGAGCACTTCCACGCGTTGTATGTCATCGAGGTGCAGGTTCACATAGAGCGGTACGTCGTCGATATAGGTGGAGACGGTGGGCACGCTGCCCCAGGGCAGGTAGGACGAACCCGAGGGGTCGTTGACGTTGAGACCGCGGATGATGATCAGGCTGTTGCCGCCGTTGGCGCGCGCGCCCACGTCGGGAATGGTTACGCCGGGAAGCACCCGTGCCATGTCTACCAGGCTGGTGACACCCGCATTTTCCAGTGCCGCGCCGCTGACGGTGGAGATGTTGTAGGGCACGTCGAGTGCGTTCTGCTCGCGGCGGTTGGCCGTAACGACGATCGCTTCCAGCGTATCCGGTGACGGGTCGGCAGCGAACGCCGGTCCCGCCCCGAGGGCCAGGGTGATGGCCGTGGTCAGCAGGGTCGGCGGGCGCTTGCGAAAGGCACGGGCGGGCGGCAGAAGAGTCAGGGTCAAGGCAGGGCTCCGGTGGGAAAAAAGGGGGCGGGGAAAGGGATGTGTCTGGGTTCAGGCGGGCTTTTGCGCAGCGCCGGCAGCGCTTGCCGTCGCGGGCGCGTCCGAAGGGCACCCGGGCGCACGCCGGCCACGCAGGTAGTCGTCGATGAGCTCGCGGTAGCGGTCGGCGCCGAAGCTGGGGTAGTGGCCGGCGTGCACCACGCGCACCGGCAGCTCGCGCAGGCGGTTCATGGTGTCGATATATTCATCGTGCTGCGAGTGGTACAGGTCGTCCACCAGCTGGCCGTCGTATACGGCATCGCCCGCCAGCAGCGTGCCGGTGGCAGCCTCCCAGAGCGCCAGCGACCCTGGTGAGTGGCCGGGTACATGCAGTACCCGGAAAGTCCGGTCGCCCAGATCGATGATGTCGTCCTGCGCCAGCAGCTGCGTCGCCGGCGCCGGCTGGACGCAATAGCTGTCTTCATCGAAGCCGTCGGGCGGCAGGCGCTCGAACATTGCCAGTTTGGCAAATCGGTCGGCCACGGTGGCATCACGCGTGGGCTGCGCCAGGATGTGCGCTTCGGCGCAATGGCAGGCGCGGTTGGGAAATTCGTGATGGCAGCCGATGTGGTCGTAATGGGAGTGGCTGGCCACCGCCAGCAGCGGCGTGGCCTGCAGCCAGGGAAACTGCTCCGACAGGCTTACAACGCCCAGGCCGGAATCGAAGAGCAGGCTGCGGTCGCGGCCCCGCACGTGCCAGATGTTGCAGCGGTAAAAGACGTGGATGTGGGCTTCGCCGATCTGCGTGATGCCATCGGCGTGCTGCACGCTGGTGTACCAGTCCTGGGCGCGCGCCACGCGCGGCAATCCGCCAGCGGCGCTCATGGGGTGGCCTCCTGAGCGGTGCCCGTTGCCCGCCCCCGTTGCACCACCGGGGCCAGTGCCCGCGCCACCGTGGGAACCCAGCGTGCGCCGGCGGGCCCGAATACGCCGCGCGGCTCCGGCGCGATAAACAGCAGTGCCGGGTAGAGCAGCGCCGGCAGCACGAGCGCAGCCAGCAGGGAGATATCGACCCCGCCCGCGAGGGTGCCCAGCCAGCCGACGAAGTGCCCGGGAATGTTCACCATCAGCAGCGCCAGGGCAGCCGATAGCAGCCAAGCACCCATGCCTGGAATATTCCAGCCGGCATGGAACCAGTAGGCCCCGCCTTCCTGACCGCGGTTGAACACCTGCATGGCCTCGGGCAGGTAATAGCCGCGCCGCAGGAAGTAGCCCATCATCATCACCACCATCCAGGGCGTGGTCATCACCACGATCAGCGAGACGAAGGTGGTGATGGCATCGACAAGGTTGAACCCGAAGCGCCCGACGAAGATGAGCACAAAGGCGATGAGCCCGATCAGCAGCGTGGCCCGCGGCCGGCTCAGGCGCGGGAAGACGCTGGAGAAATCCAGTCCGGTGCCATACAGCGATGTGACGCCGGTGGACATGCCGCTAAGTACCGCCAGCCCCAGCAGGGGCAGCACGAACGCCTGGGGTGCTATCGAAAGCAGCCCACCGGTGTAGTCGGCCTGGTCGAGAAAGCGCGGCGCCGCACGGGCGATGATGGATGTGGTCACCAATCCGAAAGTGAAAGGCACCAGGCTCAAAACCTGTGCGCCTATGGAGGCCGCCATGAGCGTGCCGGCCCGGGTGGCGCGCGGCAGATAGCGGCTCCAGTCACCCAGGAAGGCACCGAAGGAAATGGGATTAGCCAGCACCACCAGAGCGGCGCCGATGAAGGCCGGCCAAAACCGCGGATCTCCCCAGGCATAGCCCGCCCCGGCATAGCGGCTGTCGAACGCCGGGAAGAAGGCGGCAAAGCCCACGACGAACAACAAGGTGGCGGCCACGACGGAGATCTTGTTGACCTGCAGCATGAGGCGAAATCCCCATATCGACACGGCCAGCACCGCGATGGCGAAGAAGCCGTAGGCGAGGGCGAAGCCGGCGTCCGGCGTGCCGATGCCCACCAGCCGCTGCAGCGCGCCCATGACAGCATCGCCGCTGGACCAGACGCTGATGGAGAAGAAGGAGACCGCGGTGAGCAGGCTCAGGAAGGAGCCCACCATGCGCCCCACCACGCCAAAGTGCGCGC
>CAIQGU010000220.1 GCA_903871435.1 uncultured Burkholderiales bacterium
GTCCCCTCTCCCGCAGGGCGGGAGAGGGGATTCAGGTAGAGTTACTTGGCGCGGACGACGTGCCCGCCCGACACCTCGCCAATGACCGCATCGCCCAGCTTGATGGCTTCATGGTCGTCGTGGGTGAAGGGGTGGTCGTAGGTCTTCACGACACCCTCGTACTTGTCCTTGAGGTTTTCCAGGGCCTGGCGGATCTTGACGCCATCGGTGCTGCCCGCCTGGCGGATGGCGGCTGCGAGCAGGTACAGCGAGTCATATCCCTGGGCAGCCGACACCGGCGAAGGAATCCGATCGACCTTGTACGCCTTTTGATAGGCGGCGATAAAGGCCTTGCGCTTGGGCGTGTCGCCCTCCTGGATGAAGGTTTGCGGCATGCGCGCGCCATCGCCGTTCTTGCCGGCGTTGTCGATGAAGTTGGCCATGGACAGCGTCCAGCTGCCGATCATGGGTACTTTCCAGTCGAGCTTTTCCATGCCATTGGCGATCTGCGCCAGCTCCGGACCGATGGCGTAGGTGAGAATGGCCTGGGCACCGGCCTGCTTGGCCTTGAGGAGCTGCGACGTCATGTCGACGTCCTTGATGTTGAATTTCTCTTCCGCCACGGGTTTGATGCCGCGCTTGTCCAGGGCCTTTTCCAGGTCTTCACGGCCCAGCTGGCCATAGTTGGTGGAGTCGGCGAGGATGGCCACCTTGGTGAACTTGCGCTTGACCACCGCCTCCTCGACGATCATGGCCGACTGAATGCCATCGGCGGCCGACGTGCGAAACACGTAGTTGTCGGGGAATTCCGGCGCCTCGAACTGATGCGTGATCTTGGAGCCGGTTGCCACATTGTTGATGACGGGGATCTTGGCTTCTTCGTAGTAGCGTTGCGCCGCGAGTGACACCGCGGTGTTGATGAAACCCAGGCCGGCCACCACCTGCTCTTTGCTGATGAGCTCCTGGGTGACCTGAACGCCGTGCACCGGCAGGGCCTCGTCGTCGCGCTCCACCAACTGGATGGGGCGGCCCAACACGCCACCGGCGGCGTTTATTTCAGCGGCGGCCAGCTTCACGCCATCGCGCATGCTGGTGCCCATGGGGGCGGAACCCCCGGAGTAGGGGCCCGACACGCCGATCTTTATGGGATCGGCGGCCGAGGCAGTGCCACTAAAAACGGCTGCGCCCGCAAACGCGGCCAGGGTACTGACGGTAAGCGGCTTAAGCCGGGCAACTTGCATTTTGTCTCCTTGGCAGACCCATTGCTCCGGCCAGGGGCTACGTTGGCCCGACAAATAAAACTGGCGATTTGCACACTCGCAACTGCGGATGATGGAGCTTCGGCGCGTAACGCGCAAGCGCTCTCTGTGCCATACGCAACGCGGGCCGGAGTGAGCTGTCGTTCGCTGCAACGCGGCATTTTCGCCGGCCACATGCGCAAAAAACTTAGAATGTGATCAGATGACGAGCGCGGATTCAGGCTGGTGGGTGGTGGACAGTTCGCCTGGGTCGAGCGCGCGGGCCGCGGTCGGCGTCGCGCCGGTGGGGACTTCCGGACAGATACGGCAGAGCAGGGACAGGGTGCGAGCGGCCGCAACGACCTGCAGGCGATCGCCCACCTTGGCATAGGCCAGGCAACGGCAGGACCCCACGGCAATGAGCATGGCGCCCGAGCGGCTGCGAAAGCAGGGCAGCCCAAGGGAATCCTCGCCCACGTAAATGAAGCCACGCTGCAGCAGGACCATGATGGCCTGGTGGCGCGTCAGGCGCGGATTGGTCTCCGGCGGCAATTGGGCCGGAACAGGATCCTCCACGCCAAATCGAAAGGGCGCAGTGGGCTTCCATTCGGTGTAACGGTCCATTCCTTGCGCCCCAGGGCTTTGTCGTTATTTTCCGCAGTGTTGCCAGCTACGGTGAACCGGTGCTGAACAACCCCGAAATGCGTATCCGCGCAAATGCGTAATGCTTCAGCACTTTCCTGCAACACGGCCATATTAGCCCCGGAAGTGGGCAGAAATGCGGGTGTCAACCTTCTGGATGGCGGCTGCGGCACAAAAAGCGTGCAATTTATGGGTTTACCCGTCAGTGGGATACCCCGTGCCAAAGTCGTCGATGGCCAGGTGTATGCCCATGCGGTGGAACATGTCGAGCATCTCGCCGGCCAGGTCGTTGTTATGGCTGAGCACCCGCTCGGTGATCTCCAATTCAAGATCGCAGGGCTCGAGCCCGCTGTCATGCAGCGCCGAGGATACTTTCTCGATGAGATTGCGCTGGCGGAACTGCGCCGGTGAAATGTTCACGGCAATGGGCACACGCGGCAGGCCGGCCTTTTGCCATTCGCGGTTCTGGCGGCACGCTTCGCGCAGCACCCAGTCGCCAATCTCGTGGATGAGATCGGAATCCTCGGCAACGGGGATAAACACATCGGGCAGCGTCAGGCCGCGCTGCGGCCAGCGCCAGCGCACCAGGGCCTCTATGCCCAGCAGGCGGCCGGTGGCCACGTCGATTTCCGGCTGGTAATACAGCTCCAGCTGGCCGTCCCGCACACCCGAACGCAGCGCGCCGGCAATGGCGAGGCGGTCCACCAGCGCGGTGTTCATCTCCGGCGAGAAGAACTGGTAGGAATTACGCCCACTGCCCTTGGCGTGATACATGGCCGCGTCGGCGTTGCGCATGAGCAGGTCGATGGAGTCGGCATCGTCCGGGTACAGCGCCACGCCGATGCTGGCGGTGACCCGCATTTCCACGCCGTCGACCTGGAACGGCTTGGCCAGGCCCACGTGCATATTGCCGACGATGCGGCTGACTTCGCCCGAATCGTGCACGCCGGGCAAAAGCGCGATGAATTCGTCCCCGCTCAGCCGGCAGATGGTGTCGGTGTCGCGAACGGAGCTCGTGAGCCGCGCGGCCACCGCCTTGAGGAGGGCGTCGCCCACCTGGTGTCCGAGGGAGTCGTTGATCTCCTTGAAGCGGTCCAGGTCGAGAAACACCACGGCAACGCGGCGGCGCTCGCGCCGGGCCATGGAGATGGCCAATTGCAGCCGGTCGTTGAGCAGGGCGCGGTTGGGCAGGCCCGTGAGCGCGTCGTGATGTGCAATAAAGCGTGCCTGCGATTCGGTCTCACGCCGCTGGGTAACATCCTGCGTGAGGCACAGCACGCGGCGCGGCACGCCGTCGGGGCTGGGCAGGACATCGCCGCGGCTGTGCAGCCAGTGGCCGGTGCCATCGGCCCAGAGAACGCGGTATTCCAGGTTGAGCGGGCTGTGGCCGGCCAGACAGAACTTGAGGGCATCGTCGAAGGTGGTGCGATCCTCGCTCACGATGATCTCGCGCAGCTGGGCAAGGGTGAAGCCGTCGCCTGGCGCCAGGCCGAAGAGATGCCGCATGATGTCCGAGCACTGTATGCGGCCGTCGCGCACGTCCAGCTCAAAGGTGCCCAGCTGGGCAAACTCGAAGGCAAAGCGTTCGCGCTCCAGCATGCCGCGCAGCTGCCGCTCGCGCTCGACACGGTCGGTCACATCGTTCTGGATCCCCAGGAAGTGGGTCGCGCGTCCCTCGGCATCCAGGATGGGGTCGACGGTAAGTTCGTTCCAGAAGAAGGAGCCGTCCTTGCGACGGTTGCGCATCAGCACCGTACGGGTGCGGCATTCGAGGATGGCGCCGCGCAGTTCGGCGCGGGATGACTGCGCCGTTTCGTCGCATTGCAGGAAGCGCGCGTTGTGGCCAAGGGCGTCCTGGCGGGAATAGCCCGAGATGCGCTCGAAGGCGGAGTTCACGTAGATCAGGGGGTAATCGGGCAGGCGCGCGTCCGCGATCATCACGCCGGTGGTACTTTCGTCCAGGGCCCGCGATTGCAGGACGTTGGTTTCCTCGTCCAGCTTGCGCTGGGTGACATCGATGTGCGTTATGACGCAATGGCGGGGAATCTGCTCCTCGGGGCCCGGCGCCATGGCCACAACGCTGGCCAGGAACCAGTGCTGGCCATCGGGCATGGCGCAGGGATACTCCATGGAGAAGTGCGCCTGCTCGCCCGCCATCACGGAGCGCAGGCCGTCGAGGAACTTGCGCGCTGAACCGTCGCCGTCGGACGCTGCGCGTTCGCAGACGTCCAGATAGCTCGCCCCGATACCACTGGTCTTGGGGCTGCCCTTGCCCTCGGCCAGCAGTTCGGCCCAGCGGTGATTCACACTGACGATGATGCCCTGGGCATCGATCACGCACAGCTCCTCGGGCAGGGCATCGATGGTATCGCGGGCAAAGCGCTCGGCCGCGGCCAGCCGCTCGGTCATGCTGCGCAGGCGCTGCTCGACGTTGCGCTCGTCGGTGTTTTCGAGGAACAGCAACAACACGCCTTCGAACTGCTGGTCGGGCCCGTAATAGGGCTGGGCGCGCAGGGTGTAGGAGTGATCGCCGTCGATCTGGCGCACGTGGAGGGAGCGCGTCTCCACCACCCGGGCAACGTCCTGGGCAAGGTCGCCCACGCTGATGGGCGGCGCCAGGCTGAAGAGCGATTCGCCGATGGGCTCGCCGTTGAGGCCGAACATCTCGTTGGCGCTGGCGTTGAGCAGGAGGACACGGCCCTTCGGGTCCACCACGATCAGGGGGAAAGTGAGGCTGTTCTTGACGTTGAGCAGCGCGGTGTTGAGGCCGATGAGCTCGTGGGTCTTGCCCTCGAGCTCATCGTTGACGGTGGTGAGCTCCTCGTTGGCCGACTGCAGTTCCTCGTTGGCGGTCTCCAGCTCTTCGTTGGACGACTGCAGCTCCTCGTTGGACGACTGCATCTCCTCATTGAGCGATTGCAGTTCCTCGTTGGAGGTTTCCAGCTCCTCGATAACGGTGTGCAGGTGCTCGCGATTGGCGGTGAGCTGTTCCTCCAGCCCCGTCACCTTGGTCAGCAGCTCGCTGCGTGCCCGCGCGGCGGTGCGGTTGGCGGTGGCCAGCGCGGCGCCGGGCGTCTGCTCGACGGGCAAGGCCGCAAACGACACCATCAATGGGCCAGGCTGGCCTTCCTCGCCGGGAATGCGCAGCACTGTCAGGCGCACGGGACTCGGCAGATCCTGGGAATGGACCACCTGGGAGACCATGTCCTGGGCTTCGCGCTGCGCGCGCATGACCAGCGAGCGAACGTCGATGCGCAGGGGCCGGATGGCCATGCGGAAGAGGTCCGCGGACATCTGGCCTTCGCCCAGGCGGATGAAGGGCGTCACGTCGCCGAAGACATGGCGCACCGCCAGGCTGTCGTCGATGATGACCGAGGGCGGAACGAGCCGGCCGAACATGGCGCGCAGCAGCCTTTCGGGCATGGCTTCACGCTCGCGCAAAGGCCGGGCGGCCACCAGTCGCAAACCCGGCGGGCGCGTGGTTGCCACCGCTGCGGCATTTGCTTCGCGGGACTGCACGCGCGTGTACAGGCGCGACCGCTCGTTGCGCACGCGAAAGAGTTCGGGGCTCTGCCCCGCACTCTCGGAACGGCCCAGAAAGAGCAGGCCGCCGGGGTTCAGTGCGTGGTAGAACGATTCGAAAAGATGGGTCTGCAGCGCCGGCCGCAGGTAGATCAGCACGTTGCGGCAGCTGATGAGGTCCAGGCGCAGGAACGGCGGGTCGCCAATCAGGTTGTGCACGGAAAAAATAAGGCAGTCGCGCAGTGACTTGGCCACGCGCCAGGTGTCGCCAGCGGGTACCAGATAACGCTGGCGCAGTTCGGCCGGAACGCCGGCGAGGGCTGCGGCGCTGAACGCGCCCCGGCGCGCGCGCACGATGGCGCTCTCGTCGAGGTCCGTGGCAAAGATGCGCACCACCAGCTCGCGCTTTTGCAGGCGCATCGCCTCCTTGAGTAGTATGGCCACGGAATACGCCTCTTCGCCCGTGGCGCAGCCGGGTACCCAGACGCGCACTTCGTCGCCATCGCCGTGCCGCGACACCAGTTCCTGCAAGGCCGCGTCCAGGGCCTTGAAGGCTTCGGCGTCACGAAAGAACGTGGTCACGGAGATGAGCATCTCGCGCATCAGGCGCGAGACCTCTGGCGTATGGCGCCGCATGTAGTCGGCGTAGGCGTCCAGGTCGGGCGACGCGGTGGCCAGCAGGCGGCGCTTCAAGCGCCGGCGGAAAGTGCCTTCCTTGTACAGGCCGATCTCGAATCCCGTTTCCCGGCGCACCATGGCCGCGATTCGCTCCAGCGGCGGTGCGCTCGCGAGCGCGGTGACCGCCTCGGGCACAGTGGCGGGCTGGTCCTCGAGGTTGCCCAGGCGCCGGCCGATTTCATCGGGTGCCAGCACGTGCCGCACGCAGCCCGTTTCAATCGCGGCGCGGGGCATGCCGTCGTAGCGGCAGGTGGCCGGATCCTGGGCGATGGTGAGACCGCCGTTGGCATGGA
>CAIQGU010000221.1 GCA_903871435.1 uncultured Burkholderiales bacterium
AACACGCCCTGCACCGCCGGAAAAACGCTGGGAGCAGGAATGCTTTCGGGCAAAAATGCGGCCAGGGTCTGCAGCAATACGAGGTGCAAACCCAGGCCCGCGGCAACGCCGATCACGCTGGCCGCCAAGCCCACGGCCAGGAATTCCCCAGCGAACAAGGCGCCAATCTGGAACTGCGTCAGCCCCAGGCAACGCATCAGGGCACAACTGTCGAGACGGCGCGCCACGAAGCGGCGCGAGGCGCTATTGACGGCAACCGCCGCGATCAGCGTCGTTAGCAGGGCCACCAGGCCGAGGAACCGATCTGCCCGCATCAACGTGCGCTGCATCTCGGGGCGCCCATCGTCGAGCGTTTCCAGATGCTGGCCGCGCTCGATTTGCGGCTTTATCACTGCCACCAGCGCGCGCACCGCCGCCGTGTCCCCGGCGAGCATCCAGCGATAGGCAATACGGCTGGCTGGTTGCACGAGACCCGTGGCATCCAGATCCGCCGTGCTGATCAGCACGCGCGGCGCAAATCCCATGACCTGGGTGGTTCGGTCGGGCTCGCTCGCCAGCACCGCGCCGATCCGCAGCTGCGTGCGGCCCAGACGCAGGCTGTCACCAACGGCCAGGCCCAGTGCGCCGAGCAAAGGCGCGTCGACCCAGGTCGTGCCCGCAGGCGGCCCACCCGCCGCCGGGTGCGCTTGCCCGCCCTGGAGAATCTGCAGGGTGCCCCGCAGCGGATATTCGGCGCTTACGGCCTTGACGGCGACCAGCAGGCTGGCGTCATGCTTCGTGGCCGAATCGGCCATCGCCATGCTGGGAAACGACAGCGAATGCGCGCTGCGCAGGCCGCGGCTACGGGCATCGTCGTCCCAGTGGGCGGCGACCGGGTGATCGGATTCGAGCACAGCGTCGCCGCCCATGTACTGGGCCGCATCGCGGTGCAAGCCCAGGCGCAGGCGGTCGACGAAAAAGCCCACGCTGGTGATGGCCGCCACGGCGATCACCAGCGCCAGGGCAAGCAGGCGCAGTTCACCGCTGCGCCAGTCACGCCGCAGCATGCGCAGGGATTGTGGAACCAGATGGACTTGGGTCATGGTGCTTCGATTCTACGGCCCCCGCCCGCGGCCGTCCGGCGCACCTCAGCCCGCCGGGCGGCGCGCTGCGCGGGGACGCGGGTCGGCTACCGTGGCAAAAGCGCCCGCATCGAAATTGTTGAGCAGTTGCCGAGCCTGCTCGGCGTCGGCGCCCAGCCATGTTTCATAGTGTTCGGCGGCCACGACAACAATGGAACGCTTTTCGTCGCCCGGCGCATGAAAGCGCTGCATGAGCGGGTGACCGTCGGCGTTGATGGTGAGCATGCTGAACGACAGCACCTGCTGCGCGGTGGGCGCGCGCCAGGATTCCCAGATGCCGGCAACGCAGAATTCCTCGCCGCCAGACCGCTCGATGCGCCAGCGCACGGCGCGTCCCGACTCGTAGTTGGGCTCATAGAAGCCGCGCATGGGCACCAGGCAGAACTGGCGCTGGCGCCAGGCGTGGCGGAAGCTGGGTTTCTCCGCCACGGTCTCGGACCGGGCGTTGTAGGTGCTGCGGGAGATCTTGGTGTCGCGGGCCCAGTGCGGGATCAATCCGAAACACGCGGGCTGGCAGTCATTTCCCAGCGCTGTCTTGCGGATGATGGGAGCGACGTAGGCCGGATACGTCTCATCGACGTATTCGAAGTCCGCCGCGAGTCCAAAGCGCTCACGGATGAAATCGCGGCTGCCCGCCCGGTAGTTCGTGCACATGGCGTTGCCCTGGCCGCGCGCCCCGTACGCCCCGCCCGGTTACTTGTTGACGCTCGCCGTGTTGATGGTCGCCGCACCTGCGGTGCACACAACCTCATCCTGGGCGCCCGAAGCGCCGGAACAGCCGATGGCGCCGATGATGCGCCCGTCCTCGACCAGCGGAATGCCGCCGCGGGACGCAATGACATCGTCCAGGGTCAGGATGTACTTGTAATCCTTGGTCTGGAGCAGGTCCTCGAAGACGCGTGTGGGCCGGCGGAATTTCACGGCCGTGCGTGCCTTGTGCTCGGAAATGGTGATTGACGCGAGCTGCGCGCCGTCCATGCGCAGAAAGGTGACGAGGTTGGCGCCGGAATCGACGACCGCGATGTTCACTGGCCAGCCGTGCCGGGTGGCCTCGGCGGCGGCAGAAGCGACCGCGGCCTGCGCGCGTTGTGCTGAAATGGGCGCGCCATAGGGAATGTTGAATCCCATCTTGTCGGCAACCACGTCGCGCGGATCGGGAGCTGCTGCCGCGGCGGCGGCTGGCGCGGGATCGGCCGAATAAGCAGTACCGGTAAGAGCGGCCGCGATTACGAAGGCAGCGAAAAGACCGTACGAGTTGGCTTTCATGTCATCTCCCCGAATCGCCGGCAGTTGCTTGCAGCGGCTACTTTTATTTAAATGCGGCGTGCGCCGGGCAGCGGCCCGGTGCCGAAGCGGCGTCTCAGGTGCCGCGCTGGATAAGTTCGATGCGGTATTTGTCCGGGTCTTCCACAAAGGCAATGATCGTGTTGCCACCCTGCACCGGCCCGGCTTCACGCACGATGCGGCCGCCGGCAGCGCGGATGGCCTCGCAGGTGGCCGCCACGTCGGGCACCCCCAGCGCGATGTGGCCATAAGCGGTGCCCGGTTCGTAGTGATCGACGCCGTAGTTGTAGGTGAGCTCGATCTCGGCGTTGCCATCGGCATTACCGCGCCCCGCACCCACGAAAGCTAGGGTGTATTTCTGCTCGGGCCGATCGTTGGTGCGCAGCAGGTTCATGCCCAGCACCCGGGTGTAGAAATCGATGGAGCGCT
>CAIQGU010000222.1 GCA_903871435.1 uncultured Burkholderiales bacterium
CGGAGCTACCCCTGCCGCACGAGCGGTTTAGTCCACCGGCCCTTCGCGGCCGGTAGACTGCCCCTGACCCCCGCACAGCGTGCACACCGGCAAGGCCGACGCGCTTGCGTTGCCGTTCGCCTACCTTCAGGCGCGCAGTGGCGGCGTGAGCCTGAAGGTGTTCGGCGGCATCATGCTGGGCATCAGCTTCGTGCTCATCAACAATCTGTCCAGCCACCTGGGATTGCTGCGCGACTGGACGCCCTGGATCGTGGCCGCCGCACCCAGTGCGTTCTACCTGCTCCTCTCGCTGGCAGCGTTCAGCTGGCTGGTGCGCTATCGATGAGGTTCGGTGAGTCAACTACCGCGCCCTGAACGGCGGAGCTTGAAAGGAGGAATCTAGACGAACTTGGTTGACCAGGGGAAGCGGTATCCAACCCGCTGCGTTGTAGACAGGTCGTTCAGACGCACCAGTGGATGCTTCTCCAGTCCACTGCTCTGCAAGAGGTTGATCACGCTGGCGAAAGGTGAAGCGCCGAAGGTCTTCCTCGCTGGCGCACCGCAAGGTGCGGCAGGAGCCGGTCTAGGACATTCCCGAGGAGAGCCTCGAGGCCCGCAAGGGCTGAGAGCGTCACAGGTCCCGCAAGGGCTGAGAGCGTCACAGGGCCCGTAAGGGCTGAGAGCGTCACAGGGCCCGTAAGGGCACGTATTTGAAGAGAGTACGAGGAAAGATGTCGGTTTTTGTGTTGGACCGCAGAGGGCGGCCTTTGATGCCGTGCAGCGAGAAGCGAGCGCGCAAGCTGCTCGGTTCGCGCCGTGCGCGCGTTCATCTGCCGTTCCCCTTTGCGATCCGACTGGTAGAGCGGCTGGTTGAGGACTGCGTCCTTCAACCGATGAGCTTGTCGCTCGACCCGGGCAGCAAGACCTCGGGTCTTGCGCTGTGTCGAGTGGAGAGCCCGGTCGATGCGCAGACCGCAGAGATCGGTGAGCCGGTCATGCACATCGCGCTCCTGATGGAACTCGTGCACCGCGGCGCACAGATCCGCAAGAACCTGGAAGGTCGCGCCGCGCTGCGTCGCGGCCGGCGCAATCGGAATACGCGCTACCGCGCGCCGCGGTTCGACAACCGCACCCGTCCCGGCGGGTGGCTTGCGCCGAGTCTGCAACACCGTGTGGACACCACCACCTCGTGGGTGGCGCGGCTGCGCCGACTGGCGCCGGTGACGCCGGTGACGCCGGTGACGCGGCTGGCGCAGCTGGCGCAGGAACTTGTCCGGTTCGATACGCAGAAGATGGAGAGCCCGGACATCGAGGGCGTGGAGTACCAGCGCGGAACGCTTGCGGGGTACGAGCTCGGCGAGTACCTGCTGGAGAAGTGGCACCGCACGTGCGCGTACTGCGACGCGCAGAACGTTGCGCTGGAGAAGGATCACATCCTCGCCAGGAGCAAGAATGGCTCGGATCGGGTGAGCAATCTCACCTTGGCCTGCAGGCCCTGCAACCAGAAGAAGGGCGCGCAGGATGTGCGCACATTCGTGGCCAAGCAGCCGGAACGGTTGAAGCGCATCGTGGCGATTGCCAAGGCGCCGCTACGCGACGCCGCCGCGGTGAACTCAACCCGTTGGGCGCTGTTCAACGAACTCAAGGCCTCCGGCCTGCCGGTCGATACCGGCTCGGGTGGGCGAACGAAGTTCAACCGTACGCGCCTGGGCATCCCGAAGACCCACGCCCTGGACGCCGCCTGCGTCGGCGTGGTCGGCGATGCGCGCCGGCCGGCGCAGCGCACGTTGAGCGTCAAGTGCACGGGTCGGGGTTCGCGCCAG
>CAIQGU010000223.1 GCA_903871435.1 uncultured Burkholderiales bacterium
ACCCTCAAGCTCTTTGCCCTGCCCCGGGCGCGCGTGGTTTGCCTGGTGGCCTGCCCCGATCTGGCGGCCGCGATCGCGCTGCTGCATCGCGCACGCGCCGCGGCCGGACCGGCGCTGACGGCCTTCGAGGTGATGTCGGACGACTGCTGGCAACTGGTCCGCGCACAGTTTGCCGGTGCGGGTACTTCGGGCCGCGCGCTCTTTGCCGAGCGGCATCCCTGGCTGGCGCTGCTGGAATGGTCCGAACCCGAGGACGCCGTGCACGCCCAGGACCAATGCGAGCGCCTCTGCGCGGCGTCGATAGCGGCGGGAGTGGCCGATGACGCAATACTGTCGCGCTCGCTGGACGACGCCCGTTCATTGTGGAGCCTGCGTGAATCCATACCGGAGGCGCAGGCGCGTGCCGGTGGCAACGTCAAGCACGACATCTCCCTGCCTCTGGGCGCGATGGCGGCGTTCGTCGCGCAAACCGACGCTGCCCTGCAATCGCTCGACAAAAATCTGCGTCCCATGGTCTTTGGCCATCTGGGCGATGGCAACCTGCACTACAACGTCGGCACCCAGGACGGCGTCCCCGCCTCCGCAGCCTTCAGCCGCGAAGCGCAAATCAACGATATCGTCTATGCGGCAGTCGGCCGCCACGGCGGCTCGATCAGCGCGGAACACGGCCTGGGGCAGTTGCGCCGGGAACTTGCGCAACGCACCAAATCTGCTGAAGAACTGGCCATGATGCGCGCCATCAAACAGGCGCTGGATCCCGACGGCCGCATGAACCCCGGTAAGCTCATCTGAAAGGCGTAACCGGTTTCCCTGGTGATCCGCTGCCGGTACTATGCATGGGTGTGAAGACAAGATCCGCGCCGCCGATGCGCGGCGGCGGGCGCGTTTTGGAACGAGAGATATGCAACGGAATGCGAGGGCAGCGATGACGCGGCGTGTGTGCGGCTCGATCGTCCGGACCAGGGGATTTTCCCTGGTGGGCCAGTTCGTGATGGTCGTGATGGGTCTGGCTGCCACGGCCGGCACAAGAGCCGACGACAACCTGCGCCGTTGTGAAGACGCGAGCGGGCACATCACCTATTCCAACGAAGCCTGTCCGGAAGGAACTTCCCGCGAACGCAAGGTTGAGGCGCGGCCCGCGGTGGAAGTGCCGCGCGATGCGGCAGCTGCAAAGGTCGTGCCCAATTCCAAAGCGGGTATCGGCGGCATCATGGCCTCGGGAAACCCCTCCGGCCGCGCGCAGGATCCGGCCCCGGAAGCCGACAGCGAAACCCTGCAGGAAAAGCGCAAGGCCCTGGTGGCACGGTGCGACGATCTCGTGCGACGCATCGAATACGGCCAGCAGGATCTGCTTTCGGCGGCTGCGGGCGAGCGCGCTTCGGTGGAACTGGGCGTGCGGCGCCTGCAGGAAGAGCACGAAAGCCTCTGCGCACCGCCCAAGCCGCAGTAGCTCCGCCCGGCCCGCGTCCGCACGATAAACGCTGGCACCGGTGGGCCGGCCGGTACGGCTATGATCTGCGCCTTTGCCACCCCATTACCGTTTGTGAGGTCTTCGATGATCAAGTCTTCATGGGTGCCAGCGTGCCTCTGGGCTTTGCTGGGCACCGCCATAGCGGGCGACGCGCCCGCCCCGGCGCTCAGTTCCGGACTCGACCTGCAGTACATGGACCGCAGCGTGCGCCCGCAGGA
>CAIQGU010000224.1 GCA_903871435.1 uncultured Burkholderiales bacterium
CCATCGATCAGCTTCTCGTCGAGGGCAAAGCGGCCCATGTTGCCGCCGCTGGCCACCAGGCGCACGGGTTCCGCGTCGATCAGGCCGGCAATGGCGCCGGCCGGCAGATGGCGGGCCGCCTCTACGTCGCTGGTGTAGCCGGCCCAGGCGTCGTCGAGCCAGAACGCATCGGCCTCTGCCGCCTCCTTGGACGGCGCGTTCAGGGTGTAGGGCTCGACAAAGCTCTTGAACTTGCCAGCGCGAAACACATTGACCGTCACCCCGAGCTTTTCCAGCGCGTCGTGATAATAATTGCGATAGCCGCCAAAGCCCGTGAGCATTACCGCGCCCAGCGGGTGAACATAAACCTCGTTCGCATGCGATGCCAGGTAGTACTGGCGCTGGTCCAGCGATGAACCCCATGCCACCACTTGCTTGCCGGTGGCCTTGAAGCGGTCGATGGCGGCCTCCACCTCGCGCAGCTTGGCCATGCCGGCGTGCCCCATGTCGTCGAGCAGGAAGACGATGCGCGTGATCCGGGTATCGGTTGCCGCGGCATCAATGGCCGCCACGAGGTCGCGCAGTTGGGTTTCGCGCTCTTCTCCGCCCAGGGCCTCGGTGAACTCGGCCTCGCGCGCACTGCCCGTGAACTCCTCGACGATGTCGCCCTTGATGTCGATCACCAGCGCGGTGTCATCCTGCAGCTTGAGCCGCGAGCCGCCGGAGGCGATGGCCAGCAGCACGATGGCTACCAGGAACAAGAAGATCATGTTGACGACGAACCGGCGCGAGCCGTCGATAAGACCATAGAGGAAACCGATGGTCCGGCGCAGCAGGCCGGGGCGGGATGCGGACATTTCGAACTCCATGACGCGGTTGCTCGTTGGCGGTAGATTACCCTGACCGCGGCACCCGCAAGCGTGCGGTCAGCGCGGACAACTGGCGCACGGAACGGACTCGGGCGTCGACGTAGCCGGCGCCACGGATACGCCGGGGGCCGGCCGGGGGCCGGGGCAGGAACATGACCGTGGCGAAGCCGGCCGTCCGGGCCGCCTTGAGGTTGGCAGCGTTGTCGTCGACCAGTATGGGCCGCGAGCGGGACGTACGGCCACCCATACGCTCACGCACGCGGATGGCGCGAAACATCGACAGCGCGGGTTTAGGCCGGTAGTGGCCGTGCACCCGCATGTTTTCCACGGCATAGCGCGTGGTTATGTGCCGATGCAGCCCGATGCCGCGCAACACCTGGCCCGCATAGCGGGCCGGCGCATTGGTGAGCAGCACCTTGCGGCCCGGGAGCCGGCGGCCCAGATGCGCCAGGCCGCGCTCGGCGCGCAGCAGGGCAGCGATGTCGAAGTCATGGGTTTCATCAAGGAAACGCTGCGGGTCGATTACACGGTGATGCCGCGCCAAACCTACCAGGGTGGCGCCGTAACGCAGCCAGTAGTCGCGCCGCATTGCATCGGCCTCAAGCCGCGTAAGACCCAAGTTTGTTTGCAGGAATTCGGTCATCCGCATATCTATTGCGGCAAACATGGCATGTGACGCGTCGTGCAAGGTGTCGTCAAGGTCAAAAAACCAGACCACGGACGGGCGGGCAGCGGTTACGACCGAGCGCGCTTCAAAAACCGGGGCGGGCGCGCCCGGG
>CAIQGU010000225.1 GCA_903871435.1 uncultured Burkholderiales bacterium
AAAAGATAAAACTCCAGCTCCGGGGCCACCAGCGCGGTGTACCCGGCCTCGTCCAGCCGCGCCAGCACGCGGCGCAGCGCCCCGCGCGGCGACAGTTCATTGGCATCGTATTCACGGCCGCTGACTTCCGCGCGCAACCGGCCGTAGGGCTCGCACAACACGGTGGCCGCGCGCGGCCGGCCCAACTGACCCAGCAGCGTGGCGGGGTCGGCCACCAGCGTCACGTCTTCGAACGAACTGGGGAGAATCTGTCCGAACAAGTCGTGCGCGTTGTCGCCAACGAGGGTCAGGCCGAACACGACGGAAGCCAGCTTGCAGCCGCCCAGCGCGAGGAAGTCGTCGCGGGACACGGTCTTGCCACGCGCATTGGAAGAAAAATCAGCCACGCAACACTCGACCAAGCGCGCGCCGGTGGCATCGAGGGCGACCTGCAGCGCGTCGCCGGACTTGGATTTCACAAAAACCCCACCATCGTTTTGGGAATCCCGGAGGTTACCGAGGCGCCATCAGCTTGGAAAGCGCCAGTTGGTGCAAGAGTGAGGATCCATGAGGAGGAAAAGAATGCAGTCCACGGCCTCAAGGTATGTGACGGCGCTCGAGCGCCGCTTGCTGGCGCTTAGTCGCCACCGCCGCACCCGCCGCCACCGCAACCGCCACCGCCGGAGTCACCACCCCCGTCACCACCATGGCCACCACCGTCGCCGCCAGAGCCGTGACCTGAGTCTCCGTCGCCAAAGCCGTCTGTCGATCCGTCCACGCCGGAGCTGCCGAAGTCGCCGCCGCAATAGATTACCGACCCGTCGCCATCCTGTTGGCCCAGCTTGCGCAGGCCCGAGCAGTCGGTGGCATAGCGGAACCCGTCCTGGATATCGAGCTTGGCATCCAGGGCGAAGAGCAAGGGCAGGCGGCTGGGTGTGCGCGGGTCGATGCTTTCCTCGCGGCAGCAATACCACCAGCAACGGCGCAGGCCGGCGTTGCTTTGGGGAGCGGATCCCAGCACCGCGGCTGGGCTGTGGTGCAGGAAGCGGCCGAACGCGTGACGGCAGAAGTGGTCGTAGTTCTTCGTGTAGAGAATGAACTCGTGCCACATGTCGTCGGCCACCTGTGAGGGCATCGAGACGAAGCTGCGGCCGCTCTTGAGATACGCCAGGAAGAACTGGCGCAGCGCCTGCCCCACGAGTTGGAAATCCTTGGGGCTGAGCTGCGGATGCCGCTTGTGCAGGCGCTGGTACAGGCCGGCGGGCCAGGTGTACTGGCGGATGAATTCGGCGCGGGAGGCCTGGCGCCACCGGGTAAAAAGCCGAACGACCGGCGGCCCTGCCGTCATCGCCACAAACGCTCCGACCACGAGTGCCGGGATGAGGTCGTTACGCATCAGAATTTGGGTCGGGCATGGCGGGGCATGCATCAGGTGGTCGGTCCAGCGGAATCATACGTTGCGCTCGGTGTTCAGGGAGGCCCGGCGCCGTCTGCCGAGCGTGTAGTGGGCGATGGCGCGGCGCAGGTGAACCGCCCATACTCGTGCCCATGGGTTCTCTGTCTTCCCTGCTATCCGAGGTTCGCGCCTGCACGATATGCGCGGACTACCTGCCTCTGGGCCCGCGGCCCGTGCTGCAGTTGGCGACGGGGTCGCGCGTCCTGGTGGTGGGGCAGGCCCCGGGTCGCAAGGTACATGCGTCGGGCATCCCGTTTTCGGATCCGAGCGGCGACCGCCTGCGTGACTGGATGGGGATCACGCCCGAGGTTTTCTACGATCCCCGTCAGGTCGCACTGCTGCCCATGGGCTTTTGCTACCCCGGAACGGGTACGGCAGGCGATTTGCCCCCACGGCCGGAATGCGCGGTGGCGTGGCGGGAAAAGCTGCTGGGGCATATGAAGCGCGTCGAGCTGACCCTGGTGATCGGCCAGTACGCACAGGCCTACCACCTGCCGGGCAGCGGCGCATCGGTAACAGCCGTGGTGCAAGGGTGGCAAGCCCATTGGCCGCATGTCGTGCCACTGCCGCATCCCAGCCCCCGCAACAATATCTGGCTGCGAAAGAACCCGTGGTTCGAGGAAGACCTTGTGCCCCGGCTGCGCGAGCAAATCGCGGTGGTGCTCGCAAAATGAAAAAGGGGCGCACATCGTGCGCCCCTTTTTCATCCGCGGCTGCCACTGCCCCCCATAGGGGACAACGACGGACGGGATTACGACTCGGAGGTTTCGGTCGAGGCGTCGCCGTCAGCGGGCTCGGCGGTCTCGGCCAGCAGCGCGCGCTGTTGCGCCGCCTCGCTGGCTTCGAGTGCCGCGAGGGCCTCGCGTTCTGCCGCTTCGATCTCTTCCTTCTCCTTGCGCGCGCGGTGGAACGCGAGCCCTGAGCCGGCTGGGATGAGACGGCCGACGATGACGTTTTCCTTCAGGCCGCGCAGGCCGTCCTTCTTGCCCATGATGGCCGCTTCGGTCAGCACGCGCGTGGTTTCCTGGAAGGAAGCCGCGGAGATGAACGAATCGGTGGACAGCGAGGCCTTGGTGATGCCCAGCAGCACGTTCTCGTACAGCGCCGGCCGGCCGTCTTCCTTGGCAATCGCCTTGTCGTTCTCGTCCAGCAGCTCGGAGCGCTCGACCTGTTCGCCGGTGATGAAGGACGTGGTGCCGGGGTCGGTGATCTGCACGCGGCGCAGCATCTGGCGGACGATCACCTCGATGTGCTTGTCGTTGATCTTCACGCCCTGCAGACGGTAGACGTCCTGCACCTCGTCGACGATGTAGCGCGCCAGCGCCTCGACACCCAGCAAACGCAGGATGTCGTGCGGGTCGGCCGGTCCGTCGACGATGGATTCGCCCTTGTTCACCACCTGGCCGTCATGCACCAGCACGTGCTTGTCCTTCGGGATAAGGAACTCGTGTTCCTTGCCGTCCAGATCCGTGATGATGAGACGCTGCTTGCCCTTGGTGTCCTTGCCGAACGAGGTGGTGCCGGTAACTTCCGCCAGCGTGCCTGCGTCCTTGGGCGAGCGCGCTTCGAAGAGCTCGGCCACGCGCGGCAGACCACCGGTGATGTCGCGGGTCTTCTGCGATTCCTGCGGAATACGCGCCAACACTTCGCCAACCGCCACCTGCTGGCCGTCGCGCACCACGATGAGGGCGCCCACCGGGAAGGAGATGGTCACGGCGTGATCGGTGCCGTGGATCTTGACCTCCTCGCCCTTGTCGCTGATGAGCTTGACCTGCGGGCGCAGACCCTTGGATGTGGCCGAGCGCCGCTTGGCGTCGATCACCACCAGCGTGGACAGGCCCGTGA
>CAIQGU010000226.1 GCA_903871435.1 uncultured Burkholderiales bacterium
CCTTGCTCGAGGGCATATTGGCGGGGCAGGTCGTGCCGGATCTGCTGGAGGCCGATGACGTGGTGGGCGCCTTCCTGTACCTGGCCTGCGATGACGCGCGCGCCATAACCGGGCAAAGCATTATCGTCAGCCACGGCCAGGTCATGTTGTGAGCGCGGTTGCCGGGGCCACGTCGACACGCGTAGGCGCCGGGCATGCCCAGGAAAAGCCTCGTTCTACGCGCACGGCCAGCGTCGTGCTGCTTTTCTCGGCCTCCTTGTGGGGCCTGTCGTGGTGGCCCATGCAGCAGTTGGCGGCACGGGGCCTGCCGGCGCCGGCTCTCACCCTGATGGCCTACGGCGGCGTGGGTCTCCTGGGCCTGCCACTGCTGTGGCACCAGCGCCAGAGGTGGCGCGGCCAACTGCGCCAAAGCTTGCTGATCGCCGTGCTGGGTGGCTGGGCGTCGGCCAGCTTCGTGGTGTCCATGACGCAAGGCGAGGTCGTGCGGGAAATGCTGCTGTTCTATCTGGCGCCAGCATGGTCGGTGCTGGGTGCGCGCTTTCTCCTGAAGGAAGAACTGGGCTTGCCTCGCCTACTCGCGGTCTGCATCGCGATGGCGGGCGCTTACCTGGTCATACGCGCCGGCGGGGCGGGGGACGGGCTCGGGACGTGGAGCGGCATCACCGCGGCAGACCTGATGGCGCTCAGTTCCAGCATCACTTTTGCCGGCAACAATCTCGTCACCCGCGCCGCCAGCGAAATTCCGGTGGCCAGCAAGGCAGTCTTGCTCATGCTGGGCTGCGCGGTGGTATCGGGCCTGTTGATGGTGGTCTACGCAGTGCCGCTGCCGGCGCTGTCGGGTACCACTGCTTTGGGCGTGGGCGCCTTCGCGCTGGTATGGATCACGGGCGGCAGTTCCACCACGGCCTACGGCATGAGCCATTTGGAGGCGGGCCGCTCGGCCATCATCCTGCTCGCTGAACTGCTGGCCGCTGTGGCTTCGGCTTCGCTCATCAAGGGCCGCGCGCCCTCGACGCTGGAATGGCTGGGTGGCAGCCTGATCCTGGCCGCTGCCGCCATCGACATTTGGGAAGCCGGAAATTCGCAAGGGGAGTTGGCATGAACGAAGTCCACATGAACCGCATGAGCTGGACGCAGTATCGGGACCGCATCACGCACGACAAGCCGCCCGTGTTTCTGCCGGTGGGTGCGCTGGAGCAACACGGGCCGCACCTGCCGCTGGGCACGGATGCGCTGTTGGCCAGCGACATTGCGTCCGGCGCCGCGGCCCTGGTCGGCGGCATCGTTGCGCCGGCGCTGTCGTATGGCTACAAGTCGCAACCCAAGTGCGGCGGCGGCCAGCATTTCTGCGGCACCACCAGCGTCGATGCGGCCACCCTCATCGGCCAGGTACGCGACACGGTGCGCGAGTTCGTGCGGCACGGCGTGGAGCGCCTGGTACTGGTGAACGGCCACTTCGAGAACCAGTGGTTCATGATCGAGGGGATCGACCTGGGCATGCGCGACGCCAATGCTGCCGGTGCTGCAAATAAGCTGTGCGTGATGCGGCTGGAGTACTGGGACTTTTGCACCGAAGAGACCCTAGCGGCGATATTTCCGCAGGGCTTTCCGGGCTTTGCGCTGGAACACGCGGCGGTCATCGAGACGTCCATGATGCTGTACTTCCACCCGGAACTCGTCCGCCTGGACAGCATTCCCAACGACGCTCCGGCGCAATTTCCGCCGTACGACATCTACCCGACCCGCACCGAGTGGGTCCCGGCGTCTGGCGTGCTCTCTTCGGCGCTGGGCTCGACGCGCGAAAAGGGAGAGCGCATATCGCAGGAGGTGATCATGCGGGTTGCGGCCGCCGTGCGGGCAGAGTTCGGGTTGTAATCGGACGATGGGTGGCGTTTCTCATGAGCCTGTGCCCGAAGCGTATGTGGGCGTCTGGCAGCGCACGCTGCTCGAAGTAGCCGGCGACGAAAGAGAGGCCGGGTCGCTGGTCTTCTGGCTGCAGACACCCCATTGGCACGGTGACCTGCGCCTACCGGTACAGCGGCCGGACTTTTCCGGATGCGAGCGGCTTTCGGATTGCACGCCCGAGCAGCGCCGCTGGCTGGTCCGGCAAAAGGGGTTTGCGGGCATCACCCAGATAAGCGCCGCGCCAGCCCACGGTGACGCCCCCGCGAGTTTCTGCCAGTGGCACCGGCAGGTGGATTACCAGCCAACCCGGCGCACGCGCGATTACGGCCGCATCGTCTTTTACCCCGACGGCCAGGCACTGGACGAGTTTGGCGTGGATACGGAGTACCGGGAGACCTGGGTGCGGTTGCCGCAAAGCACAGGGTCGACCGCTGCATGGCGCAAAAACGGCCGACGAGAAGACAGCAGCGGTGATGCGCCGTCATTTGGCGAGCTGCTGCTGGTGGCGGGCAGCTGCTTCTTTTACTTGCGGGATCGCGCTGTGCAGCTACCGGCGATCAAGCATCTCGAGGCCCTGGCGGACGATCCGCGTGCAACAGCCTATCTGGACATGGAGCTGTCGACAGGACGCTGGGATGCCGATGTGCAATCCGGGGAGGTCCTGCATTCGACGCTGCCGTGGTGCGAGGGGCGGACGATCCGTGCGGATGCGGGGTGGGTGCCAGCGGCATAGTTCGCTCAGGCGGGCATGGCTGCTGCTGGGCCTTTTGCCATTCCTGGCACTCCCTCGCGCCCGTGCAAGCGACGATGCCATGGCAGAGCTACGGCTAACGCTTAGTGCGCATGCCCCAGATACGCCGCGCGCACCGCCGGGTCGTTCTTGAGTTTGGCCGCCTCGCCATGCACGGCGATGCGGCCGTTCTCCAGCACGTAGCCATAGTCGGCCACCTGCAGGGCGGCGGCGGCGAACTGCTCCACCAGCAGCATGGTGATGCCCTGCGCCTTGAGTTTTTCCAGTGTGCGGAACACGTCGGCCACCAGGCGCGGCGCGAGTCCCATGGAGGGCTCATCGAGCAGCAGCACATCCGGGTTGAGCATAAGGGCGCGGCCCATGGCCAGCATCTGCTGCTCGCCACCCGATAGTGTGCCAGCGGCCTGATCGCGCCGTTCGCGCAGCCGCGGGAACAGGTCGTAGATGCGTTCCCGGTCGGCTTCGACATCACCGCGGGCGCGGCGGTAGGTGAGGCGCGGGAAGGCACCCAGGATGAGGTTGTCGGCCACCGACAGCACGGGAAATACGCGCCGCCCCTCAGGCGAGTGCGCAAGGCCGCAGCAGGTGACTTTGTACGACGGGAGGCCAGTGATGTCCTTGCCCGATAGCGTGATGTGGCCTCCGGTGGGGCGGATCATGCCGGAGATGGCGCGCATGGTGGTGGTCTTGCCGGCGCCGTTGGAGCCGATGAGCGTGACGAGCTTGCCGCGCGGCACGTCGAGCGACACGCCATGCAGTACCTGGACCTTGCCGTAACCCGCGCTCAAGTCCCGAATGCTGAGCATGGCGTTACCGTCGGCGGCAACGGCGGCGGGTACCTGTACCTGTGCCGCCGTGCTCATCGCCCACCTCCCGCGCCATCGCCTAACTCTTCCATCTCGGCAACGCCGCCCAGATAGGCTTCCACGACCTTGGGGTTGGCCTGGATGTCGGCCGGCGCGCCTTCGGCGATCTTGTTGCCAAAATCGAGCACGGATACCCGGTCGCAGATTTCCATCACGACATCCATGTGGTGTTCGATGAGAATCACCGTGATGCCATGCTCGCGGATCTTGCGCATGATGCCTACCAGTTCGGCGATATCCGGGGCAGTGAGGCC
>CAIQGU010000227.1 GCA_903871435.1 uncultured Burkholderiales bacterium
GAGCCGATGAGCGTGACGAGCTTGCCGCGCGGCACGTCGAGCGACCCGCCCTGCAGTACCTGGACCTTGCCGTAACCCGCGCTCAAGTCCCGAATGCTGAGCATGGCGTTGCCGTCGGCGGCAACGGCGGCGGGTACCTGTACTTGTGCCGCCGTGCTCATCGCCCATCTCCCGCGCCGTCACCCAACTCTTCCATCTCGGCAACGCCGCCCAGATAGGCTTCCACGACCTTGGGGTTGGCCTGGATGTCGGCCGGCGCGCCCTCGGCGATCTTGTTGCCAAAGTCGAGCACGGACACGCGGTCGCAGATTTCCATCACTACGTCCATATGGTGTTCGATGAGGATCACGGTGATGCCATGCTCGCGGATCTTGCGCATGATGCCTACCAGTTCGGCGATATCCGGGGCGGTGAGGCCCGCGGCGGGTTCGTCGAGCAGGATGAGCTGGGGATCCAGCGCCAGTGCGCGGCCAATCTCCAGCAGGCGCTGCTTGCCGTAGGGCAGGTTGCGCGCTTCTTCGTTGGCAAACGCCGCCAGGCCCACAAACGACAGGATGCCGGCAGCGCGCACGCGCGCATCGCGCTCTTCACGGGTGTGGCGCGGGGTGTGCAGCATCACGTCCACGATATTGCCGCGGAACGTGTGGTGCAGGCCCACGAGGACGTTTTCAATGACCGTCATCTCGCCAAAGAGCTGGACATTCTGGAAAGTGCGCGCCACGCCGGCAGCAGCAATCTGCGCCGAGGTGCGGCCGGCGAGGGGCTGGCCTTCGAAGGTGATGGAGCCGCCAGTGGGTTTGTAGATGCCGGTGAGCACATTCATCATGGTGCTCTTGCCCGAGCCGTTGGGTCCGATCAAGCCGTGCACGGTGTGGCGCATAACGTTCATTTCAACGCGGTTGAGGGCCGTGAGGCCGCCAAACTGCATGAGCACGCCGTCCACCTTGAGCACGCAGTCGCTGGTGCCAGCGCCGGGGACGGCGGCAGACGCGGCAGCAGCGGCGGCGGCAGCCGTTCCCTGCCAGGTGCGCTCGGCGTCGCCGCTGGCCTCGATCACCTCGTGGCGCTGAATCCAGTTGGGGTGCAACTGCCCGATGGTATTACGCACGAAGCCCACGATGCCATCGGGCAGGTAATAGATCACCAGCAGGATCATCAAGCCGAAGATGGTGAGCCGGTAGTCGGTGATGTCGTCGATCACGAACGAAAACACCGACAGCCCCACCAGCAGCGCGACGGGCGGCGCCAGCTGTCGCAGGGTGCGCTTCTGCTTTGCCAGGGCAAAAGCGGCATAGACGCCTACCAGCACGGTGACGCCCACGGCCAGACGCCGGAACAGCTCCAGGTCCGACAGCAGATTGGGCAGCATTACGATGATGATGGCGCCCAATATGGGTCCGCTGCGCGTCTTGCGCCCGCCCATGATCACCGCCAGCAGGAACTGTATGGCCAGCTCGATGGAGTACGTGTTGGGCGAGATGTATTCCTCGGAATAGGTGAACAACCCGCCGGCCAGGCCTGCCAGCGCCGCGCTGATCACGAAGGCGTAGACCTTGTAGCGGTACACGCTAACCGCCATGCAGTCCGAAGCGATGGGACTGTCGCGCAGCGCCTCGAAGGCGCGGCCCAGGTGCGACTTGAGAATGCGGTTGACCATCAGCACGGTGAAGCCCAGCACCACGACCACGAAGTAGTAGTACTCCGTGGCGTTGAGGCGATGGCCGAAGAATTCCGGTTTGCGCAGCGAGATACCCAGCGCGCCGTTGGTGAGGAAATCCATCTCGTTGATGAGAATCTGCACGATGGTACCGAAGGCCAGGGTCACCATGGCCAGGTACGGCCCGGTGACGCGCAGGGCCGGCAGCGCCAGCGCCACGCCAAATACGGCCGTGACGGCAATGGCCGCGGGCAGCGCAGCCCACACGGGCCACGACAGCTGGAACACCAGCACGCCCACGGTGTACGACCCCACGCCAAACAGCGCGGCATGGCCCAGCGAGACTTCCCCGGTGTAGCCCACAACGATGTCCAGGACCAGTAGCAGTACGGAATAGATTGCGAAGATCGGAAGAGCACACGTCTGAACTCCAGTCACATCACGTTATCTCGTATGCC
>CAIQGU010000228.1 GCA_903871435.1 uncultured Burkholderiales bacterium
CGCCGCGGTTGACCTTTGGGCCACGGATCCCCGCCTTCAGCGCGCGCGTGCGCATGTGTTCAAGCCCCATCCAGATCCGCGGGTACGTATCGCAGTAAGACCTTGCTGCCAGGCCCTACTGCGCCGCTGCGATCCTCCGCCAGGTATCCACCACCGAATCCGGGTTGAGTGAAATCGACCCGATGCCCTGCTCCACCAGCCACATCGCAAAATCGATGTGATCGGACGGCCCCTGGCCGCAGATCCCCACGTACTTGCCCTGCTTGCGGCACGCGGCGATGGCGCGGCTGATGAGTTCCTTGATGGCCGGGTCGCGCTCGTCGAAGGCGTCGGCCACCAGGCCGGAATCGCGATCCAGTCCCAGGGTGAGCTGCGTGAGGTCGTTGGAGCCGATGGAAAATCCGTCGAAATACTCGAGGAATTCCTCGGCCAGCAGCGCGTTGGACGGCAGCTCGCACATCATGATGACGCGCAGGCCATTCTCGCCGCGCTTGAGCCCGTGTTGCGCCAGCAGTTCCGTGACCTGGCGGGCCTCTTTCAAGGTGCGCACGAATGGCACCATGAGCTCGACGTTGGTGTAGCCCATGGTGTCACGCACGCGGCGGAAGGCGGCGCATTCCAGCGCAAAGCAGCCGGCAAAACTGGGCGCGATGAAGCGCGAAGCGCCGCGAAAACCCAGCATGGGATTTTCCTCGTCGGGTTCATAGCGGCTCCCGCCAATGAGCTTCTTGTATTCATTGCTCTTGAAATCCGACAGGCGGACGATCACGGGCTTGGGCCAGAAGGCGGCGGCGATGGTAGCTACGCCCTCGGTGAGGCGGCTGGCGAAGAATTCGCGGGGATTGGCATATCCGTAGGACAAGCGTTCCACTGCGGATTTGAGCTGGTCGTCCAGTGCGGGGTAATCCAGGACCGCCTTGGGGTGCACGCCGATGTGGTTGTTGATGATGAATTCCAGGCGCGCAAGGCCGACGCCCGCATTGGGCAGCGACTGGAAGTCAAAGGCCAACTGGGGATTGCCCACGTTGAGCGTGATCTTGACGGGAATGGGCGGCAAGGTGCCGCGTTGCACGGTTTCCACGTCCATTTCCAGGCGGCCCGCATAGATGTTGCCGGTGTCGCCTTCGGCGCAGCTCACCGTGACTTCCATGCCGTCCTGCAGGCGCTGCGTGGCGTCCCCGCACCCCACCACCGCCGGTATGCCCAGTTCGCGGGCGATGATAGCGGCGTGGCAGGTGCGGCCGCCACGATCGGTGACGATGGCCGCGGCCCGCTTCATCACTGGCTCCCAGTTGGGATCGGTCATTTCGGTGACGAGAATATCGCCATCCTGCACCTGATCCATGTGCGCCGCGTCACTCACCAGGCGCACCGCGCCCACGCCGATTTTCTGGCCGATGGCCCGGCCCGAGGCCAGGATCGCCGCCGTGCCCTTGAGCCGGTAACGCAACTGGGTTTCCTGCTGGGGCCGCGACTGCACGGTTTCGGGCCGGGCCTGCAGGATGTAGAGCAGGCCGTCGACGCCATCCTTGCCCCACTCGATGTCCATGGGGCGCCCGTAGTGCTGCTCGATCGTGACGGCAAAGCGCGCGAGTTCCAGCACCTCGGCATCGTCCAGCGAGAAGCGATGGCGCTGGCTGTCTTCGACGGACTCGGTTTGCACGGCACGGCCGCCCACGCTGGTGTCGTAGACCATCTTGATGAGTTTGGAGCCCAGGCTGCGCCGCACCAGGGCGAACTTGCCCGCGGCGAGCATGGGCTTGTGCACGTAGAACTCGTCGGGGTTGACCGAGCCTTGCACCACCGTCTCGCCCAGGCCGTAGTTGGCGGTGATGAACACCACGTCGCGAAAGCCCGACTCCGTGTCCAGGGTGAACATCACGCCGGCCGATCCGCGGTCGCTGCGCACCATGCGCTGCACACCCACGCTCAGGGCGACATCGGCGTGCGCGAAACCCTGGTGCACGCGGTAGGAGATGGCACGATCGTTGTAGAGCGAAGCGAAGACATCGCGCATGCGCGCGAGGACAGCCTCCACGCCCACGACATTGAGAAAGGTTTCCTGCTGACCGGCAAAGGATGCCTCGGGCAGGTCCTCGGCGGTGGCGCTGGAGCGCACCGCCACGGAAAGATGCGCATCGGACCCGGCCAGCAACCGGTACTGCGCCCGCACGGCGGCTTCCAGATCAGCGGGTAGGGTCGCGGCCTCTACCCAGTGGCGGATTTCCTGGCCGGCCTGGGTGAGCGACTTCACGTCCTCGACGTTGACACCCGCCAGCCGGGCCGCAATGCGCTCCTGCAGCTGGTTGGCCCGAAGGAACTCGCGAAAGGCGTGCGCCGTGGTGGCAAAACCGTCCGGCACCCGGATGCCGCGGCCGCCCAGCTGGCTGAGCATCTCGCCCAGGGAGGCGTTCTTGCCGCCCACGCGTTCCACATCGCTCATGCGCAGTTCGCGCAGGGGAATGACTAGTGCTTCGCTCTGCATTTTTTCTCCAAGCAAGCTGGCCGGCCCGCGAACCCCAGCCTATGCCAGAATGGGTCATTCTACCCCCGGCCGAGCAAGTCTTATATATGACTTCACGCAACCCGACGCCGCAAACCCGCGACATCTTCTTCGTGTCGGACGGCACGGGAATCACCGCCGAAACGCTGGGGCACGCGGTACTCACGCAGTTCGAGGGCCTCGATCTTCACGAGCACCGCATCTCGTTTGTCGACAATCCCGACAAGGCGCTCGATGCCCTGGCCAGGATCAACGAATCGTTCCATCGGCAGGGGCGCAAGCCCGTCGTGTTCTCGACCCTGGTGAATCCGTCGATGAACGCCATCTTGCACAGCGCCAACGCAATGATACTGGACCTGTTCGACTCCTTCGTCGTGCCGCTGGAAAAAGAACTCGGCACCAAGTCCAGCCATACGGTGGGCCGTTCGCACAATATTGTCGACTCGGAAGACTATAAGAACCGCATCGAGGCCATCAATTACGCCCTTGCCCATGACGATGGGCAGTCGGCGGCCGAACTGCAGCGCGCCGATGTCATCCTCATCGGGGTTTCCCGCAGCGGCAAGACGCCCACCAGCCTTTATCTCGCCATGCAATACGGCATCAAAGCGGCAAATTACCCGCTGATTCCCGAGGACTTCGAGCGCGGCGCCCTGCCCCAGGCGCTGGCGCCGTTTCGCAAGAAGCTCTTTGGCCTTTCCATAGCACCGGAACGGCTCGCCGAGGTGCGTTTCGAACGCCGGCCCAACAGCCGGTACGCCTCGCTGGATAACTGCCGCTTCGAGGTCGAAGAGGCCGAACGGCTCATGCGCCGGGGCAGCATCCGCTGGCTCTCGACCACGACCAAATCCATCGAGGAAATCGCCGTCACGGTCCTGCAGGATTTCCTCGCCGACCGCGCCAGCTAGCGCCGGCGGTGGCGCGCCCGCTGCAAGGGCGCAGGAATGACAAGTGTTTACGTCATAAATCCCTCTATTTCCTTGGGAATCCGCGACTAATCTAGGGCGAATCCGGGCTATCCCGCCAGCGCCACCGGCGCAGGTGTTCATACGCAGCAAGGTACGGCCATGAGAAAGCTGATTCACTGGATCTTCGGGCGCGCCTCCATACGCACCAAGGTCATCGCCGTCGCGCTGGCAACTGCCAGCTTTGCGCTGCTCACCAGCACCATCGGCCTGGCGTATTTCAAGTACAGCGAAGCGCAACGCGCGCTGTGCACCGAGGTATCGGGAACCGCCCTGGTGCTGGCCGAGAACCTGCGTGCCGCGGTCATCTTCGACAACCGTAATGCCGCCCGCGAAATCATCGACAGCCTGCATGCGAACCCGCATATGCGCTCGGCCGAGATCGACCGCAAGGACGGCAACGAATTCTTCGCCGTCTGGCACGCCGCGCCCACTCCCCTCGACAGCGCCTGGTACACGCCCACGTGCACGTATTCCAGCCCGATCATCGCGGGCAACGATTTCTACGGGCTCCTTTGGCTGCAAGCTGCGGACCTGGATATGCTCTCGACCCTGGGACGGACCGGCCTGGTGCTGCTGACCTCCGCGGGTGTGAGCCTGCTGCTGGCGCTGGCCGTGAGCGGCGCGCTCGCCCAACTGATTGCCCGGCCCATTGCCAACCTGGCGGCAGCCACCAAGCGGGTGGGTGTCAGCGCGGATTACCGCATGCGCGTGCACAGCCCGGCCGACGACGAGATCGGCCAGCTGGTGGAGGATTTCAATCACATGCTCGAGCAGATCGAAAAGCGAGACGACGAATTGGCGATCTACCGCGAATCGCTCGAGCTGCAGGTCGAGGCCCGCACGGCCGAGCTGCGCGATGCCAAGGAACGCGCTGAGGCCGCGAGCGAGGCCAAGTCACGGTTCCTTGCCACCATGAGCCATGAGATCCGCACGCCCATGAACGGCGTCATCGGCATGACGCAGCTGCTGCTGCGCAGCCGAATCGATGAGCGGACGCGGCGCTACGCGCAAACCGTGGACCGGTCCGCGCAGGCGCTGATGCACATCATCGACGACGTGCTGGATTTCTCGCGCATCGAAGCGGGCCGCCTCCAGCTGGAACTGGCGCCGTTCTCGCCCCGGCGCCTCGTCGACGATACCGTGGGACTTTTCGGCGATGGGGCTTCGTCGCGCGGCGTGCTGCTCATGGGCCGGTGCAGCATCGACCTGAACCAGTATGCGATTGGCGACGTGCACCGGTTGCGCCAGATCAGCTCCAACCTGGTGTCCAATGCCGTCAAGTTCACCTCGCGCGGCACGGTCGTGATCAGCATCGACTGGGCCGTGGCGCCCACGCCCGGCACCACCGGAAAGCTGCGCATCCAGATCCAGGACACCGGCATCGGCATGTCGCAATCGGTCATCGACCGGCTGTTCGAACCGTTCGAACAAGCCGATAGTTCCATGTCACGGCGCTATGGTGGCTCCGGGCTGGGCCTGGCCATCGTGCGGCGGCTGGTCGATCTCATGGGTGGCACCATCCAGGTGAGCAGCCGCGAAGGTTTCGGCACAACCGTGACCGTCGAACTGGACATGCAAGGCGCACCCGCGCCCGTCGTGGAAACAGCCCTCGCTGAAGACGACGAGCCGGGCTCCGACGGCGCAACGGCGAGCCTGGTGCCGGCCGGCGGCACACGCCTGTCCGTATTGCTGGTCGAAGATAACCCTATCAATCAGATCGTAGCCACCGAAATGCTGCAGCAATTGGGCTGCGATGTGAGCCAGGCCGAAACCGGCGTCACGGCCGTCACCTGCGCAACGACGCGGCCCTTCGATCTCGTGCTCATGGATTGGCAATTGCCGGAGATGGACGGGCTCGAGGCCATACGGCGCATCCGCGCGCACGAAGCACAGAACGGGACGGAACGCGTTCCGATCTATTCCCTCACGGCGAATGCCATGCCCGGCGACGCGGAAAAATGCCTCGCCGCCGGTGCCGACGGCTATCTGGCCAAGCCCTTCAACTTCGAACAGCTGCGCCAACTGGTGGCCGCCGGCGCGGATCTGCGCAAATCAGGCAATCCCGCGCCCGTTGTGAGCTAGCCAGCGGCGAGGTCCATTTCCTCTCGCCCATACAGCGGGGCGGAGGTGGGGTTTCGTGAAGCACCGCTTCACGAAACCGAAGCGACCGCGCCCTACCAGGCGCGGGCTACGGGGCCACACACTCCCCTCGCCCACGCAGTGGGAGAGCGGCCGGGGGTGAGGGTGATAGCGCTGGTTCGATGTTCTACCGCGCGGTCAGTTCCTGCCGGATATGAAACACAATCTCCACCCCATCATCCAGCGTAGACGTATCCCCCCATTCCCCCTGCCCCACGCCGAACTCCAGCCGTGAAACGCTGAAACTGCCATCGAGCCAGCGCCCCTTGGGATCACTTGCAACCGAAAACGCCACCGGCTGTATCACCGTGTGCCCCTTGAGCGAGAAGCTGCCCCGCGCCAGGTACCGACCGCCAGGCTGTGCGGCGAAATGATCCGCGGCAAAACTCGCTTGCGAAAAATTCGCCGCATCGAAGAAGCTGCCGCTGCGCAAGAGCGCATCGGTCTCCCGCGAGCCAGCACTGACCGAAGCAAGGGGCACCTGGACGCGTACCGTACCGCTTTCGGGATGGACCGGATCGAAATCCAGCTGCACCGTGAATTCCTCAAAGCTACCCCGCAGCGGCGTACCCATCTGCGCCGCCGTAAACCCTATGGATCCCAGCTCAGGCGCCCTCGCTTGACTGCCCACGGCGGCGATTGCCGCCATGGCCGTGCCCAGCAAGGTCACACCGCGCCAGCGCAGCCACCGCGCGCGCCGCTCGCCGGTCGATGCCGACGCGTCATACCAGTGTGTGTTCATGGGAGATCGGCTCCACCGTCGAGGGTCCCGTGTTCACTGCACGCCATCCCAGGCCCCGGTACGGAGCGCCCGCATCCCACGCCAGCGGCTTGTGATCGGTGCCCGGTCCGGGTGCCGGTAGCGGGAAGATGAGCGACTTTGCCGCGTGGTGATTGATGCGTCCCGTCACGTGATGATGTTCCTGATGGATGTGGCCATAAAACACCGTCACGCGTGAAAAAGGCTGGAGCAATGCGATCGCGCGGTCGCCGTCCTGCGTGGTCCACCCCCATTGCTTCTGCAGGTCAAACAGCGGCCGGTGCGTGAGGACCACGATAGGTGCGTCGGCTGGACGGCCTGCCAGGTCGGCGGCGAGCCAGGCCAGCTGTTCCGCACCCAGGGCGCCCGCGGGATCCGAGACATTGTCCAAAGCCACGAAGTGGATGCCCTTGTGGTCGAAGGCGTAGTGGCCGGGCCCGAAAAACTCCCGGTACGCCTCGCCGCGATCCGCAGACGCATCGTGCTCGCCCGGCAGGAAGCGGATGTCGCGCACGCGTAGTGCCGCCACCTGATCGCGAAACTGCGCAAGGCGTTCGCGGCGCAATTTACCGTCGAGCGTGAGGTGCGTAAGGTCGCCAGTGAAGACGATGAAATCGGGATCGACCGGCAGCGCGTTGACGGCGGCAATCGCCTTGGGCAAGGTGCCTTGTGCGTCGGGATTGGCCGGCCCGTCGTAGCCCCAATGCGTATCCGACAACTGCACAAAAAAGAAGTCCGTGTCGGGCGCCGATGCGCCCGGCGCCGTCGCGCAGGCGCCCAAGCCCAGCCCGGAGGCAAACGCCACCCCGCCGTACGCGGCCAGTTGCATGAAAGCCCGTCGATCCACGTTCGTTTGCATTCCTGTCTCCCGGAAGTTATAAAACCTGCAAGGCGTTGGCAACCCGGGTGCAATACCCAACAGCCGGGCGGTTTATTCCCGCTGTCGTCGCGCGGCGCAGACGGCCCGGCGCGCGGGCGCGGGAATAAATTCCCGGTGTTGACGGTATAGCTACCGGAGCACCCGGCAAACCGTGCCGGCTTACCCGTATCGACCTTCGCAGAAACGGCCCTCGACGTGGCAAAGGACGCCAGTACCGCATCCACACGCAGCGAACGCTTCGCCGCGCTGGCCCTGCCGCATCTGGACGCGGCATACAACCTGGCACGCTGGCTCACCCGCAACGACAGCGACGCCCAGGATGTGGTTCAGGACGCCTACCTGCGTGCGTTTCGCGCCTTCGATGGCCTGCGTGGCGATGTGATCCGGCCCTGGCTGCTGGCCATCGTGCGCAATACCAGCCTTGACTGCCTCGCGAGCCGGCATCTCGGCGGACGCGCGGTCACCTATGACGACGAACTGCACGGTGACCCCGAACCGGACGGCACCGTGGAAGGGCATCCCCTGGATCCGCAGACATTGGTCATGCGCGCGCAGGACCGCCAGCTACTCGATGGCGCCATCGGATCCCTGCCACTGCCTTTTCGCGAAGTACTGGTCCTGCGGGAACTGCAGGAATGCACGTACGAAGAGATCGTCGGGATATTGGGAATACCGGCCGGCACGGTCATGTCCCGCCTGTCGCGCGCCCGCGCGCGCCTGGCGGCGCTGCTGGCAAAGGAGTGAAGCGTGGGTCGACCGTGTACGAATCAGGAGAACGGCGCATGAAGCCCTGCCCGCAATGGAAGCACTGGTTGGCGCTGGCGCCGGAAGAGATCAAGGAAACCGGCCAGGCCCAGGCCCTGGAAATGCACGTCGCGGGCTGCGCCGAATGCCGCCAGCTGCAGTCGGTCTACGCCGGCGTGCGTGAGGCCATACGCGTGTCGGCCACGAACCATGGCGCGCCCGCTGGGCTCCGGGAGCGCATCCTTGCCAGCCTGGAAGTTGCGCCAGAGGCTGCGATGGAACGGCCCGGTGCTGCGCTACCGGGTGGGCGGGCGGAGGCAGCTGCGGGCGTACGTGCAGGTGTACCTGCGCCCGTACGTGCGGGTGCACTTGCCCAAGCGGGCCCGGCAGTCTGGATTGGACTGGCGGGTGGCTGGCTGGCCGCGGGAGCGCTCGCCTGCGCACTGGCCGTGAGCCTGCTGCTGGGCCCGTTGCCCTGGCGCGCCCAAGCGGCAGCGCCCCCGCTTGCGCTTGCGGATCCCATGGCCGCCTACATCGATAATCACGCCCGCGCACTGGTGACCCATCACGTGACCGATGTGGATTCCAGCAGCCGCCACACCGTAAAGCCCTGGTTTATCGGGCGGCTCGACTATGCCCCCTTGGTCGCCGATCTGGCACCGCAGGGGTATCCCTTGCTGGGCGGGCGGCTGGACTACGTGGAACATCGCAGCGTGGCCGTGCTGGTCTATCAGCGGCGCCAGCATCTGATCGACGTTTATGTGTGGCCGGCCGCAAACGCGATGCCAGCCGTCCCGGGTGGGGCCACGGACGCTGCTACCAGCGCCGCTGCGGATCTTCCGCACGACGCCCTGGGCTATCACAGTGCATCGGGCAATGCCGGCGGATGGGCCTTCACCGCCGTATCGGACCTCGATCGCGTCGAGCTTGGTGACTTGGCGCGCGCCTTCGCGCAAAGCCTGCAAAACCAGACCATCACGGCAAGCCCGCAATAGTCGACCGGACCCGCGCGCGAGTCAGCTGTTGCGCCGCATCCGTTCAAACAGGCAGATGGCAGCCGCGGCCGCGACATTGAGCGATTCCACCGCGGCGCTGGTCGGAATGCAAACCTGGTGACGGCTGGCAGCCAGCGCGTCGGCCGTGGGACCGCTGCCCTCGGCGCCAAATATCCACCCCAGAGCTCCGGCGGGCAAGACTTGCTCCCACAACGAGGGCGCGCCGTGGGCGACGGCAGCAAACCACGGTCCATCGAGCACCGCTGGAAGATCCGCGGCAGCAACCCTTTCGTGCAGTTCCAGCCGGAAATGCGCCCCCATGGCGGCGCGCAGAACCTTGGGCGCCCAAAGCGCCGCCGTTCCGGGTCCGGCCAGAACGTGCCGCACGCCGGCTGCCGCCGCGCTGCGCAAGATGGCCCCGGCATTGCCGGGGTCCTGTATGCCATCGAGGTACACCATGTCCGCGCGGCCCTGTGCGGGGAGCGGGAGCACGGGGATGGGCAGCAACAGCAGCAGACCCACGCCGTGCTCCACCGGGGCCAGCCGGTCGTAAAGCGCCGGCGCGAGCTCGTAGGCGGTCACGCCGGCGAGTTGCGCCAGAACAGCATCCAGCTCCGCATGCGCTGCGCCCTTGCGCAACAGCACGGCTTCGACGGGAATGTTTGCCGCCAGGGCCGACTGCGCCAGATGTATGCCCTCGGCCAGGGTCTGGCCGGCTTCGCGGACAGCACGCGGCACACTGGCCAGGCGCAGCCAGTGGCGAAAGCCCGGATTTGCATCCGACGCGATAGCCTTCATGGCAGGTCCGCCGCAACCGCTCCCTGAAGTCGCAACCACGCAGCCCGCACCGGTGCGTACGAGCGCCGGTGGATGGCGGACGGTCCCAACTGCTCGAGCCG
>CAIQGU010000229.1 GCA_903871435.1 uncultured Burkholderiales bacterium
CAAATCGGCGATGTTGCTGTCGGAGAGCGGGGTGGTGGGCGCCTCGGCCTCCACCCGCTGCTGGATGAGCGCGCGTATGGCCGTGCTGGAGGCTTCGCCGCCCGCCTCCGTGGCCACGTGGCTGCCGAAAAAATAGCGCAGCTCGAAAACGCCGAAAGGCGTGGCCATGTACTTGTTGGCGGTGACCCGCGATATGGTCGATTCGTGCAGGCCCAGGGTTGCCGCGATCTCGCGCAGCACCAAGGGCCGCATGGCAATGGCGCCATAAGTGAAGAATCGGCTCTGGCGCTCGACGATAGCCTGGGCGACACGCTCTATGGTCTGGAAACGCTGGCGCAGGTTGCGGATCAGCCAGCGTGCGTCCTGCAACCGGGTGGACCAGTCGGCCGCCGGCCGGGCGGCGCCATTGACACCAGCAGCAGGCACGCCGGCCACCCCGGTCCCGGTATTGCCGGTTCCGTCCCGTAGTTCGGGCTTGGCGTTAGCCGCGGCTGGTTTGCCGGTTTCGCTCTTCAAGATGGCAGCGTATGCATTGTTCACGCGCAAGCGTGGAACTACGTCCGGATTCAGGCGGGCTACCCAGCGGCCACTAACCCTCCGCACGAGTATGTCGGGCACGACGTAATCCGGTGCCGATGTGGCAAAGCCTACGCCCGGATGCGGGTTGAGTCCACGGATTCGTTGGTGTGCAGCGCGCAAAAGCGCGTCGTCGGTATCGAGGACTTTGCGTAACTTGACGAAATCACGGGTTGCAAGAAGTTGCAAGTGCTCACACACAATCTTGCGCGCCAGCTGCAATATGCGCCGCTCCTCGCCCGGGCCCGCCCGCGGCAGTCCGTGGAGCCGGGCATCGATCTGCAGCCGCATGCATTCGGAAACACTGGTGGCGCCCACCCCCGGCGGATCGAAGCTCTGCAACAGCGATAGGGCGGCGTGCAGTTCCTCGGGGTCGACTTCCTCGGCGGCGCCGCACAGTTCGATGAGCTCCACAAGGGGCACGCCGAGGTAGCCATTTTCGTCGACCGCCTCGATGAGCATGCCCACCAGCGCCCGGTCGCGGTCGGTGACGGACGTCGAGCCCAGCTGCATGCGCAGATGGTCGCGCAGGGTGGGTGCGGTGGTGGCCCAGTCCTGCGGACCTTCGTTGGATTCGTCGCCCGTGCCGCCGCCGGAGCCACGGGCCTCCTGGCTCCAGGCACCGTCATCGTCGCCACCCGTATCGGCGGAGTGGTCGGAGTCCTCCCCCGCCGGAGCCGCGGGCGCCTCGGCATCGGGCGCCGTCGCGCCGGACGGCGCATCCGTGCTGGTGGGCGGCGCCAGCACCAGGCCGTCTGCGCCGAGCCGCAAATGCGACGCCAGCGGATCGTCATCGCGCTCGAGCAGGGGGTTTTCGTGGAGGGCCTGCTCGATCTCCTGGTTCAGCTCCAGCGTCGAGAGTTGCAACAGGCGTATGGACTGCTGCAGCTGGGGCGTGAGCGCCAGTTGCTGCGACATCCGCAGATGCACGCCGGTTTTCATCGAGCGGCCGGAGAGCGGTAATTCGTGAGGCGGCGCGGAGGCCGTCGTGCCTGGGACAGCATGGCGCGCCTACATCCGGAAGTGGTCGCCCAGGTAGACGCGCCGCACCGAGGGATTGTCGACGATGTCCTCGGGGCGTCCCGCCGCGAGGACCTGACCCTCGTTGATGATGTAGGCGTGGTCGCAGATGCCCAGGGTCTCGCGCACGTTGTGGTCGGTCACCAGCACGCCGATGCCGCGCTGCTTGAGAAAGCGCACGATGCGCTGGATCTCGATCACCGCGATGGGATCGACGCCGGCAAAGGGCTCGTCCAGCAGAATGAAGCGTGGCCGGGCCGCCAGTGCCCGGGCAATCTCGACGCGCCGGCGCTCGCCCCCCGAAAGACTCAAGGCGGGGTTGGTGCGGATCTCGGTGATCTGCAGGTCGTCCAGCAACTCCTTGAGGCGGTCCTCGATGGTGGCCGGCGGCAAGGCCTTGCCGGCATCGTCGACCTGCAGCTCCAGCACGGCGCGGATGTTCTCCTCGACCGTGAGCCGGCGGAAAACAGAGGCCTCCTGGGGCAGATATGACAGTCCCATGCGCGCGCGGCGGTGGATGGGCAGATTGGCGATCGATCGGCCGTCGAGCGTTATCGCGCCCGAATCGAGGGGGATGAGCCCGACGACCATGTAGAAACACGTGGTCTTGCCGGCGCCGTTAGGGCCCAGCAGGCCCACCACCGTGCCCGCCTCGACACGCAGGGACACGTCCTTGACGACCTGGCGGCTGCCGTAACGCTTGGCCAGATTCTCCACCAGCAGCGTGGCCCGCACGGATGCCGGCGCGGCCGGCTCGGGCAGCGCGGAGGCGGCGCTGCCGGCGCGATCGCCCGGGTGGTTCATCGGGCGCCTTCCGGCGGCGTGCGATCGGTACGCAAGTCGGGGGGCGCAGCCGGTGGCAGCGCGCCCGCAGGAGACTTGGGCGGGACGGGACCGGCGCGTGGCGCGATGGTGATGTGGACGCGCGGGCCGCTGCCGTCGGGGTTGCGGCCGTCGACATCGTAGTTGGACTTGCGCGCGTCGTAGACGATGCGTACGCCGCTCAGTTCGTCGCGCTGTTCGCCGTTGTCATAGCGCTTGACGAGAGCGCGCCGCAACAGGGTAACGCGGTCGCTGCGATCGTCGTACTCGATCTGCTCGGCAAAGCCGTCCAGCGTGGATTCAACGCCCTCGCGCACCGGATCGCGCCCCTCATGGAAAGTGGCCAGTTCGCCGGGCGCCGCCGTGACGACGTAGTACTGGTAACCCTGCTCGTCCTGGCGATGTTCCATGCGCTCGCCCCCCATGCGCATGGTGCCCTTGACGAGCAGCACGTGTCCGGTGAGGACCTGCACCTGATGCAGGTCGTCGAGCGTGGAATGGTCAGCTGTGACGTTGGCTTCCTTGTCGCGGTCGGCGCGCTCGGCCATAACGGCAGCGGGCAACAACACCAGGCTCATGGCCAGCGCCAGCGCCGCGCGCGGCAGCGTGGCGCCAGGCGTTGCCCGCAAGGTGGCCGCGCGACCCTGCCGGATTGCATGAGCCTGCTTTATGCTCGTTTCCCACATGTCCCGTTTCCCTGGCTGCCCCATCATTGCCGGCTCCGCGGCGGAAAATTGCCGGTGACGTCGCCGCGCAGTTCCACCCGCCGGGCGACATTGTCGAAATCCATGGCCCTGCCGTTCATCACGCTGCGGCCGCTCTCCATGCGCACGGGAGCATCGGTCCAGAAATGGTCGTCATCGGGCACCGCCGTGAGCGATTCGGTCTCGAGCCGCATCAAAGCCTGACTGCCGCTGGCCGCGCGGGTAATCACCACATTGCCCTGCATCTGCACCGTTTCCGCATTGTTCGAGGCATGCGCGGTAAGCGCGGTGGCCTGCACCTGGGGTTGGTCGGGCCGCATGCTGAGCAGGCGCGGCTTGAGCAGGTCCACGTCATCGCTGTTGCCATAATGGGTCATGCGGTCGGCGTACAGGCGGTACCGCGGGCGGCCGACGGCGTCGAATCCCGTGAGCGCGACGCCTTCTGCAAAGAAATCGACTTCGCCGACGCGGCCGGCTGCAGTGGTGTTGCCCAGGCGCAAGGTTTGCGCGTACCAGTAGCTGGTGACAAGCACGACAAACAGCAGCAACACCGCAAACCAGGAGGAAATGCGCTCACCCACGGACCGCTCCCCGTCCAGGCGAGCGCCGCCGTGCGGGTGCGGCCACGGTTCCGTCGGCTCCCGGCGCCGCTACGAACGGACCTGGCTGCAGCGCCGCGTCGAGCATGGCGTCGAAGCGTCCCTGGGCGCGCAACAGCAGGGTGGCAAGATCGCGGACGGCGCCGCGCCCGCCGGGCGAAGGCGCCACCCAGTGGACCCGTTGCCGGACTTCCTCGGGCGCATCGGCCACCGTCGTGGCAAGGCCAACAGCGCCCAGCACGGCCAGATCCGGCCAGTCATCGCCCATGAAGGCGCATTCGGCGGCAGTCAGGTCCGTATCCGCCAGGAGTCGTTGCAGGCTGGCGTGCTTGTCCCGCTGGCCCTGCAGCACGTGCGCGATGCCCAGGTCGCGGGCGCGCGCGGCCACGATGGGCGAGTTGCGGCCGGTGACGATGGCCACGCCGATGCCGGCGGCGCGCAGGAACTGGATACCCAGCCCGTCGCGGACATCGAAGGCCTTGAACGTTTCGCCACGGGCGCCGAAATAGAGGCGGCCGTCGGTGAGCACGCCATCGACGTCCAGGCCCACGAGGCGGATGCGGGCAGCGCGGCGGGCAAGCGCAGCCGCGGAGGTTTTGGACATGCTCACGGCCATCAGATGACCTTGGCCGCCATGAGGTCGTGCATGTGCAGGGCACCCACCAGCAAGCCGGATGCCTCCGTGACGAGCAACTGGTTCTTGCGGCGCGCGTCGAGCAACTGGGCCGCCTGGGCGGCCAGCGCCGCCGGACCGATGGTGAGCGGGCTGGCGGTCATGACATCGGCCACCATCGCGGTGCGCACATCGGCGCCGCCTTCGAGCAGGCGCCGCAGGTCGCCGTCGGTGAAGATGCCGGCGAGCCGGCCGTCGGCCTCCAGCACGGCGGTCATGCCCAGCTGCTTGCGGGAAATCTCCCGCAATGCATCCATCACGCTGGCGCCGCGCCGGACCATAGGCACGGCATCGCCGCTGCGCATGATGTCGGACACGCGCAACAGCAGGCGGCGGCCCAAGGCGCCGCCCGGATGCGAACGGGCGAAATCATCGGGGCCGAAGCCACGGGCATCGAGGCAGGCTATGGCCAGCGCGTCACCCAGCGCCAGCATGGCGGTGGTCGAGGACGTCGGCGCCAGATTGAGCGGGCAGGCTTCCCGGTCCACCCGGCAATCCAGATGCACGTCGGCGGCCAGTGCCAGGGGCGAAGCGGCCGCGCCGGTAATCGCGATGAGCGGCGTGCCCTCGCGCTTGAGGATGGGCACGATAGTCATCAATTCCGGCGAGGTGCCGGAATTGGAGAGCCCCAGGAACACGTCGGCCGGCGTAATCATGCCCAGATCCCCGTGCGCCGCCTCGGCGGCGTGCACGAACATCGCCGGCGTTCCCGTGGAAGCCAGGGTCGAGGCGATCTTGCGCCCGATATGGCCGCTCTTGCCGATGCCGCTGACCACCACGCGGCCGCGACAGGCCAGCAGCAGCCGCAGGGCCTCGAGGAAGGTGGCATCGATCCGGGGCGCCAGGGCTGCGACTGCCTGCGCCTCCTCGGCGATCACCGCCCGCGCAAGCGCCAGCGCCGACTCGCCCACGGCAGACGGGTCCGGCAAGGCGGGGGTCATGGGGGCTACGCCGCCCGGGAGGGTGAGGGATTTGTTCATCGCTGCAGTCGGGCGCCGATGATACTCTCGGGGTTCGCCTGTTGGCACGGGAATTGCTAACCGATTCGCCCATCTTTTTCCCGGAGCGTCCCGCAAGGCCGCCGCGCCGCGCGTGGCGGCACTGGTCATCCATGCCTACCGCCCTCGAACTGACGCTCCTGCTGCTGGCGACCTCCGTGATCGGGGTGGCGGCCGTACGGCTGCTCCACCAGCCGCCGGTGCTCGGCTATCTGCTCGTCGGCATCTTCATCGGACCCCACGCGCTGGCGCTGGTGCCGGACACACCGCAAACACGGGAGCTGGCCGAACTGGGCATCGTTTTCCTGATGTTTTCCATCGGCCTGGAATTCTCACTGCCGCGCCTGCGCAGCATGCGCGGCATCGTGCTGGGCCTGGGCTTGACCCAGGTGACGCTGACCCTGGCAGCAACCCTGGGCGCCGGCTTCGCCCTGGGCGACCTGTTCGGCGTGGGCCTCTCGGGGGCATTCGCGCTGGGCGCCGCGCTGGCCATGTCCTCCACCGCCATCCTGATGAAGCTGCTCGTCGAGCGGATGGAGCTCGAGAGCGAGCATGGCCGGCGGATCGTGGGCGTGCTGCTGCTGCAGGACCTTGCCGTGGTGCCGCTGCTCGTCATCGTTCCGTCGCTGGCGGCTCCGGCAGCGCAACTGGGCATTGCCCTGCTCATCGCCGGCGCCAAGGCGGCGGCGCTGCTTGCCGTGCTGCTGCTGGGCGGACGCGTCGTATTGCGCGCCTGGCTGCACCTCGTGGCCAAACGGCGCTCGCAGGAACTGTTCATGCTCAACCTGCTGCTGCTCACGCTGGGGCTGGCCTGGCTGGCCGGCAGGGTGGGCCTGTCGCCCGCGCTGGGCGCATTCGTGGCCGGCATGCTGCTTTCGGAAACCGAATACCGGCATCACGTGGAGGAGGACATCAAGCCCTTCCGCGACGTGCTCCTCGGACTGTTCTTCGTGACCATCGGCATGGCGCTCGACCTGCAGGTGGTGGTGCGGCAGTTCCCGTGGGTGCTCGTGGCGCTGATCGTGCCCATTGGCTTCAAGTTTGCGCTTACGCTGATCCTGGCGCGCGTGTTCGGCGCCAGCCCGGGCACGGCCATCAAGACAGCGCTGCCCCTGGCCGCGGCGGGTGAGTTCGGCTTCGTGCTCATCAATCTCGCCTCGGGCCAGTCGCTTCTGCCGGAACCGGTGCGGCAGATCGTGCTTGCGGCCATGCTGCTGTCCATGCTGGCCACGCCATTCCTGCTGACCCTGGGCGGGCGCCTGGCGCTGCGCTTTGGCGGTTCCGAATGGATGCTGCGCGCGCTCGAGCTGCACCGCATCGCCGCGCGCTCCATGAGTACCGAGCGCCACGTGGTGATCTGCGGTTATGGTCGCAGCGGCCAGCACCTGGCCAGGATGCTCGAGCAGGAGAGCATCGGCTACATGGCGCTGGATCTGGACCCGGACCGCGTGCGCGAGGCCGCACTGGCGGGCCATACGGTGGTGTACGGCGATGCAGCGCGGCGCGAGACACTGGTAGCGGCCGGCATCGCGCGCGCGGCAGCGCTGGTCGTGAGCTTCAGCGACGTGCGTGCCGCGCTGCGGGTGATCGCTTTCGCGCAGGAGATGAACGCCAAGGTGCCGGTGATAGTGCGCACCCAGGACGACACCGACCTCGACCGCCTGCTGGCGGCCGGCGCCACCGAGGTCGTGCCCGAAGTCTTCGAGGGCAGCCTGATGCTGGGCTCGCACGCGCTCGTGCTGCTGGGCGTGCCGCTGGCGCGCGTCATCCGCCGGGTGCGCGACGCGCGCGATTCGCGCTACAGCCTGCTGCGCGGGTACTTCCACGGCGCCGACGACAGCGATCCGGATGCGCCGGCCGAACCCCTGCAAGTACGGCTGCACACGATCACGCTGGAGGCCGAGGCCGCCGCCATCGGCCACAGCCTGCGCGAACTGGATCTGCGCGCCACGGGCGTCGAGGTCACGGCCGTGCGCCGCCGCGGCATCGTCGGCGACGACCCGGGCGGCACGCTCGTGCTGCGCGCCGGCGATGTGGTGGTGCTGCGCGGTACGCCGGAGGCGCTGGAAGCCGGCGAGTCCATCCTGCTGGCCGGGCCACATTGATCCTCGCGGAATTCACGTGCGTGAATTCCGCCCGCGCTCACCCTCTCCCCCCGGAAGGGGGGAGAGGGTCGGGGTGAAGGGGTAGCGGAAAGATGACGGTAAATCCCGTTTGTGCCACGATGACCACCACCCCATCAAGCGAAAGCGAGCCCGCATGACCGATTCCGGATACGGCCCGATACAGCCCAGGACCGGCCTGCCGGCCTCGCGCGGCCTGCAATGGTGGTCCAATGCCATCGCCTGGCTATTCGGCGGCACACAGCAGGCCGGCACCTGGGTGCTGATGACGCTCGTCTACCTGCTGCTGTCGCTGTTGCTCCACTTCATTCCGCTGATCGGCTCCGTGGCGTCGATCCCGCTCAATTTCGTCTTTTCCGGCGGCCTGCTGCTGGCAGCCAGCCGCTCGGCACGCGCAGAGGCACCCGCCTTCGCGGACCTCTTCGCCGGATTCGGACCACGCGCCGGCCAGTTGATCGCGGGCGGAGCACTGGTTCTGGTGGGCTACCTGGCGGTTTTCGCGGCTCTGCTCGTGGTGGGCATCGGGGCGGCGATCTCGGCATTCGCCGGCAGCGTCCTGACCAATATGACGCTCCCCAACCCGGCGGCATGGAGTATCGGGCTGGGAACGGTGGGCGTGGTTTTTCTGTGCCTGCTGGCGCTGATACCGATATCACTGGCGGCGTGGTTGGCGCCGGCGCTGATCATGCTGCGCGGCGTGCCGCCCGTCGACGCGCTCCGGATGAGCCTGGCCGCCGGCTGGCGCAATCCGGGGGCGGTCACCGTCTATGGCTTGGTGGGAATCTTTTTCGCGTTCATCGCCACCCTGCTGCTGATGATGGGGTGGCTGGTGGTGGTGCCCTTGATCTTTCTTTCCAGCTACGCGGCTTACCAGGACGTATTTGCGGCGGACCTTGAAGTGCTGGCGTGATCGGCCGGCAGCGAGCGCTCCAGCACCTCGCGCAGGTAGTGCCCCGTATGGCTGCCCGGGGTCGCCGCGATTTCCTCGGGGGTTCCCGCGGCAACGATGCTGCCGCCAGCGCTGCCTCCCTCGGGCCCCAGGTCGATCAGCCAGTCGGCCGTCTTGATCACATCGAGGTTGTGTTCGATGACCACCACCGTATTGCCGGCATCGCGCAAGCGGTGCAGCACCGCCAGCAACAGGGCAATGTCGTGGAAGTGCAGCCCGGTGGTGGGCTCGTCGAGCACATAAAGCGTGCGGCCGGTGTCGCGCTTGGACAATTCATGGGCCAGCTTGATGCGCTGGGCCTCGCCTCCCGATAGCGTGGTGGCGCTCTGGCCCAGCCGGATGTAGCCCAGGCCTACGTCGGTCAGCGTGCGCAGCTTGCGCTCGAGCACGGGTACCGCATCGAACACGCCGTGCGCCTGCTCCACGCTCAGGTCCAGCACTTCGGAAATGTTGCGCCCCCGGTACAGCACGTCGAGGGTCTCGCGGTTGTAGCGGCGCCCGTCGCAGGTCTCGCAGGTGACGTAGATGTCGGGTAGAAAATGCATCTCCACCTTGATCAGGCCCTCGCCCTGGCAGGTCTCGCAGCGACCGCCGGCCACGTTGAAGGAAAAACGGCCTACGCCATAGCCGCGTTCCCGCGCCGTGACGGAGGCGGCGAAGAGCTCGCGGATGGGTGCAAAGAGACCCGTGTAGGTGGCGGGGTTGCTGCGCGGGGTGCGCCCGATAGGCGCCTGGTCGATGCAGACGAGACGGTCGAAGTATTCCAGCCCCTCGATGGCGGCGTACGGCGCCGGCTCGGCGCGCGCGCCGTTGAGGTGGCGCGCCAGTACGGCGGCGAGCGTGTCGTTGATGAGCGTCGACTTGCCCGAGCCCGAAACGCCGGTGATGCAGACCAGCCGGCCCACCGGCACCTCGAGATCCACCGACTTGAGGTTGTTGCCGCTGGCGCCGCGCAGGCGCAGCCAGTCCAGGCCGGGGCGCCGGCGCGCCGGCGGTACGGCGATCTGCTGGCGCCCGGAAAGATAGGCCCCCGTCAGCGACTGCGGATCGGCGATGATTTCGGCCGGCGTGCCCTGCGCCACCACATTCCCGCCGTGCACGCCGGCTCCCGGGCCCATGTCGATGACGTGATCGGCCGTGCGGATCATCTCCTCGTCGTGCTCCACCACGAGCACGGTGTTGCCCAGGTCGCGCAGGCGCTTGAGGGTCTCGATCAGGCGCTGGTTGTCGCGCTGGTGCAGGCCGATGGAGGGCTCGTCGAGAACGTACAGCACGCCGGTGAGGCCCGAACCGATCTGCGAGGCCAGGCGGATGCGCTGCGCTTCGCCGCCGGAGAGCGTGTCGGTGGCGCGGTCCAGAGTGAGGTAACCCAGGCCCACGTCATTGAGAAAACGCAGGCGGGCGCCGATCTCCGCGATGATGGGCAGGCCGATTTCGCGCCGCATGCCCTCGAGCTCCAGCGTGGTCATGCAGTCGTGCGCCTGCGCCAGCGGCAGCGCCTCCACCTCGAAGATGGCCTTGCGTTGCGTGCCCTGGCCCAGGAAGACGAAGCGCGCCTCGCGCCGCAGGCGCGTCCCCAGGCAATCCGGGCACATCCGCAGGGAGCGCAGCGGCGCCAGGGCCTCGCGTATGGAGGGAGAGTCGGTCTCGCGCCAGCGCCGCTCCAATGTCGGCAGCACGCCGGGAAAGGCCGCGGCTGCGGTGCTGCCGCTGGCGCGGCGCCCACGCGTTGCAACGGCCGGTGCCTCCTCGAGTCCATCGCCGTGCAGCACCTGGTCGCGGAATGCCTGTGGCAAATCCTCCCAGGGCACGGTCATGTCCACGCCGTTACGCAGCCCCAGGGCGGTGAGGCGCGCATGGCTCTGCTTGTTGCGCGCGTCCCAGCCGGCGATGGCCCCGCCGCCCAGAGATAGCTCCGGGTGGGCCACGACGCGCTCGGGGTCGAAGAATTCCACCTTGCCCAGGCCGGCGCAGGTGCCACAGGCGCCATAGGGGTTGTTGAAGGAGAAGAGACGGGGTTCGAGCGTCGGCGCGGCGTAGCCGCAGATGGGACACGCATAGCGGCTGGAAAACGCGGTTTCCTCGCCCGAGTCGCCATCGAGCAAGTGGGCCTTGCCCTCGGCGATGCGCAGCGCGGTCTCGAAGGATTCGGCCAGCCGCGTGCGCGACTGCGGCCGCACCCGCAGGCGGTCGACGACGACATCGATATTGTGGG
>CAIQGU010000230.1 GCA_903871435.1 uncultured Burkholderiales bacterium
CCAAGAGCGCCACCTTCCGCACCGCCGATGTCGTGGGCCTGGACACTATGGCCCACGTCATCAAGACCATGCAGGACACGCTCAGTCCCGACCAGGATCCGTTCGCGGCGCACTTCGCCATGCCGCCGGTCCTGAAGGCGCTGGTGGAAAAAGGCGCGCTGGGGCAAAAGTCCGGCGCCGGTTTCTACCGCAAGGAAGGCAAGGTCATCAAGGTCCTGGATCCGCGCAAGGCCGATTACGTTGACAGCGGTGGCAAGGCCGATGAACTCATCACGCGCATCCTCAAGAAGCCCGCGGCCGAGCGTCTGGGGCTGCTGCGCTCCACCGACCACCCGCAGGCCAAGTTCCTGTGGGCCATCTTTCGCGACGCGTTCCATTACTCGGCCATCCACCTGGAAACTATCGCCGATACGGCGCGCGATATCGATTTTGCCTTGCGCTGGGGTTTTGGCTGGGAAAGCGGACCCTTCGAGAGCTGGCAGGCCGCCGGCTGGAAGCAGGTAGCCGAGTGGGTGCAGGCCGATATCGACGCCGGTGAAGCCCTGTCCAAGGCGCCGCTGCCCAAGTGGGTTTTCAGCGGCCCGGTGGCTGCGGCGGGCGCAGTGCATACGCCGCAAGGCTCATGGAGCCCGGCGCACGGCCGGTTCGTCCCGCGCATCGACCTGCCGGTGTACGGCCGCCAGCTGTTTCGCGCACCGCTGCTCGGTGACGGCGCGCCCAACCCGCATACTGCCGGCAAGACGCTCCATGAAGACGCGGCGTGCCGCATCTGGCATTGGGAGTCGGGCCAGGCCGGCGAAGTGCTGATCTTCTCCATCAAGACCAAGGTGCATGCGATCGGCCCCGATGTGGGCGCGGGCCTGCTCAAGGCCGTGGCGCTCGCCGAAGACCGCTACCGCGGCCTCGTGATCTGGTCGCCCGACGAACCCTTTTCGGCGGGTGCCGATCTGCAGGCCATGCTGCCGCTGTTCATGAGCGGCGGCGTCAAGGCCATCGGCGCGGCGGAGCGCGACCTGCAAAACGCGCTGTTGCGCGTGAAGTATGCGCAGGTGCCCATCGTCGCGGCCATCAGCGGCCTGGCGCTGGGCGGGGGTTGCGAGCTGGCCCTGCATTGCGCCAAGCGCGTGGTGGCGCTCGAGTCCTATATCGGTCTCGTGGAAGTGGGCGTGGGCCTGATACCCGGCGCCGGTGGCCTCAAGGAAGGCGCCCTGCGCGCGGCTGCCGCCGCGGCGGCCGTGGGCTCCACCGACATGCTGCCCTTTCTCAAGGCCTGGTTCCAGAATGCTGCCACGGCCAAGGTGTCCACCTCGGCGCTGGAAGCCCAGCAGATGGGCTATCTGCTGCCCAGCGACACCATCATTTTCAACCGCCACGAACTGCTCTGGGCGGCCATCGGCGAGACCTTTGCGCTGCAGGCGCTGGGCTACCGTCCGCCGCTGCCCGCGCGGCAGGTCGCTGTTGCCGGCCGTTCGGTGCACGCCACCATCAAGGCGCAGCTGGTCAATATGCGGGACGGCGGCTACGCCAGTGCGCACGACATGCACCTGGCATCCAGCATTGCCGATGTGCTCTGCGGCGGCGACGTCGATCCGGGCACGCTGGTCGACGAGCAGTGGTTCCTCGACCTCGAACGCAAGCATTTCATGGAACTCGTGGGGCATCCCAAGTCGCAGGAACGCATGATGGGCCTCATGCAGACCGGCAAGCCGGTGCGCAATTGATGCGCAGCCCTCTCAACCCCGTCAACGCCCCGAGCCGCACCGAGTTGCGGATCCAGCCCCACACAAGGAGTCTTGCATGAGTCGCCAAGTCCAGGATGCCTATATCGTCGCGGCAACGCGTACCCCGGTGGGCAAGGCCCCCAAGGGAAGCCTGCGCAATACCCGGCCCGATGACCTGCTGGTCGCGGCCATCCGCGGCGCGCTCGCCGCCGTGCCCGGCCTCGATCCCGCGGCCATCGAGGACGCCATCATCGGCTGCGCCATGCCGGAGGGTGAACAGGGTCTCAACGTGGCCCGCCTGGCGGTGCTGTATGCCGGCCTGCCCGACACGGTGGGTGGCGTCACCGTCAACCGGTTCTGCTCCTCGGGCCTGAACGCCATCGCGATGGCTGCCGATCGCATCCGGGTGGGTGAGTCCGACATCATGATCGCGGGCGGCACGGAGTCGATGAGCATGGTGCCCATGAGCGGCAACAAGCCCTCGTTCAATCCCCGCCTGTTCGATTCCAGCGAGCATCTGGGCATCGCCTACGGCATGGGCATCACGGCAGAAAAAGTTGCCACCCAGTGGAAGGTAGGCCGCGAGGCGCAGGACCAGTTCGCCCTGCAGTCGCATCAGCGCGCTATCGCCGCGCAGGCCGCCGGCGAATTCGCGGGCGAGATCACGCCCTTCGAGGTGGTCGACCGTGGCGCCAACCTGGCAACCCGCGAGGTCGAGGCGCGCCGCCGCACGATGACCCAGGACGAAGGCCCGCGTGCCGATACCAACCTGGATGCGCTGGGCAAGCTGCGCCCGGC
>CAIQGU010000231.1 GCA_903871435.1 uncultured Burkholderiales bacterium
AATTACTGTGTGGGCAAAGTCCGCAAGAGTTTTGCTCCGCGGCGAAACAGTGTGCATGAGCAGGCGCAGCCCTGCGAAGCTCATGACCGGCCCCCAGGCCGGCCATGAGCGAAGCAGGGGGGGCTAACCAATAATGAACAGTCCCTGGCCGTATTCGACCGCCTGGCCGTTCTGGACGAGGATTTCGCGCACCGTGCCCGCGACTTCCGCTTCGATCTCGTTGAGCAGCTTCATCGCCTCGATGATGCAAAGGGTGTCGCCAGCCTTGACCGTCTGTCCGACCTCAACGAAAGCTTTTGCGTCCGGCCCGGGCGAGCGGTAGAAGGTGCCGACCATGGGCGACTTGACGGTAGCCCCCGCTGCCGGCTCCGGCGCTGCAGGCGTGAGGGGCGCCACCGGCGCCACGGCTGCTGGCGCAGTCCCCGCTGGCACGAGCGGAACTCCCGTGAGCGCCGCCACTGCCGCCGAGGGCGGCATGGTGGGTGCGTTGGCATGCTTGACGATGCGTACCTTGTCCTCGCCTTCGGTGACTTCTATTTCGGCGATACCGGACTCGGCCACCAGATCGATCAGGGTCTTGAGCTTGCGTAGATCCATGCTTCCCTCACATTTGCCGGGGCTGACCGCATGCGCACGGACGGCTGTCCGGCGTGCGGCCTGCCGATGGCTGCTTTAATTTTTATAGCCGGCTGCAAATTCCAGGGCCAGGCGGTAGCCGGCCGGCCCTAACCCGACGATGGCGCCGATGGCCTTGGCGGCCAGCAGCGAGGTGTGGCGAAACTCTTCGCGTTGGTAAATATTGGAGATGTGGATTTCGACAAACGGGATCGCAACGCCGACCAGGGCATCGCGCAGGCCGATGCTGGTGTGTGTGAGCGCCCCGGCATTGATGATGATGAAGTCCACGCCTTCCTTGAAAGCGGCGTGAATGCGATCGATCAGAGCGCCTTCATGGTTGCTTTGAAAACAAGTGAGCGAAACGCCCAGCTTCTGCGCCGTTTCAGACGCTTCCTTCTCGATATCCGCCAGGGTGCGGCTGCCGTAGACGGACGTCTCCCGGGAACCCAGCAGGTTCAGGTTGGGGCCGTTGATGAGCAGGACCGACGTGGTCAAGATTGCGCCTTAAAAATTGCGAAATGCAGTTGCGCGCCGTTACCGGAGGTAAGCGGCCAAAGGGCATCATTGTCTGTAGATTCCGCGGGTTTGTCCAGCCTCCTAATGAAGCGGCCCGCTGCGCGGTGTCTTCCTGGTATGGCCTTATTTCACGGTGCGGCGTCGAGCCAGGAACGCAACTGACCGGGCTGAAGGGGGCCGGTCTGGGTTCGCAAGACCTTGCCATTGGCAGAGACCAGCACAGTATAGGGGAGAACGCCCTGGGTGTTGCCGAGCCCTCGGGCCAGGCCCAGCGCGTCGTAACCGCCGGCCAGCAGTATCAGGCGCAGCGCGTGCTGGTCGCGGAATCCACGCACCCGTGACGCGTCCTCGGTGCCCACCCCCACGATCACCACGTTGCGGTCCGTGAATTCCTGTTGCGCCTTTTCCAGGTCGGGCATTTCGGCAACGCAGGGTGCGCACCACGTTGCCCAGAAGTTAAGCACCAGAAGCTTGCCCTTCCATTGCGACAGCGGCTGGAGCTTGCCGTCGGCGTCGCTGAAGCTCTGGCTGTACACGTCCACCGCCGATGTGTCGGCGGCTGAGGTGGCGTCTGCTTGCGGCGCCGGCGCCGGCGGCGATGATCGCGAACAGGCCAGCAGCGCCGCCGCCGACAGCATTGCAGCGCAGGTGACAGGAACCCACGGTAGCGGATATTTACGCATGGATGAGCTCCGGTGCGGCCGAGCCGGACGGGGCATCCAGGAGTTCGCGCAGCATGTGAAGGTTGGCCCGCCCCGACCGTTCCACCGCGTGCAGGTTCGGATCGTGGCGGCGGGCCTGGGCCGATGGAGCATGGCGCAGGGCGGTGGTGTCCAGGACGGTGAGCATTATGGGTGTTGCCGACATTGCGGCGCGTCGCCCGGTGCGCGGCGCGCCGGCGTCCGGCACCATGAACCCGATCACCTCCTGGGCATGCGCGGGTCCGTCATCGGCGGGCCCAACGCGGATGTCCAGCCCCCGGTCGAGCAGCGCCATTTCGACATCCTTGGCGCTGTCCGTGAAGAGGTGCAGATGCAGATGGGAGTGCAGCGTTGCGCTGCCATTGAGCACTGGCCCGACCAGATGCGGCTGGAACGGGGCCAGTATTTGCATCCATTCAACGGCCAGCAGCCGTAGCTTGAGCAGCATTTGCCGATGCGCGGCACCATCATGTTCGCGCAGGTAGCATCGCAGCGCGGTTTCTACCTGTTCATGGTCGGGCAGGGCGCTGCCGGCGCGCGCCTGTGCTCCGAGGACAACGACTGCCGCCTTGTGCCGCGCGGGACCGAGCTCGAGACCATCCTCGGCCATCAGCCGCGCAGCCAGCGTGGCGATGGCCAGTTGCAATTCCTCCCGGCTCCCACCAGTATTCAAGGTCGCCTTTCCTGCCCAATGGGCGCAAGCCTGGACCGCCATTGCAGCCAGGCGCCATGCCGCCGCCGGCAAAAGGTCCGGCCGAGCAATGGATCCGGCCGCACGATCATTGCCAAGTCTACCGAGTCCCCGGCTTGATGCGGCGACCGGCTGTTGCTGGCTTGAAAGACCAATAGAATCGGCACCTTCGAATGGAATCGGGCGGCGCACGTGCACCTGCACATCCTGGGAATCTGCGGGACCTTCATGGGCGGCGTCGCCCGCCTCGCGCAGGCGGCTGGACATCGTGTCACCGGTTGTGACGCGGCGGTTTACCCGCCCATGAGCGAGCAGCTGCGGGCTGCCGGCATCGATGTGATCGAAGGTTATGCCGCTCTGCAGCTCGATCTTCGACCCGACCTGTTCCTTATCGGTAACGTGGTCGCGCGGGGCAATCCGCTCTTCGAAGCCATACTCGACAGCGGTGCGCGCCTCGATTCCGGGCCCGCCTGGGTCGGGCGGCATCTGCTGCCGGGCCGTCACGTCGTTGCCGTTGCGGGTACCCATGGCAAGACCACCACCACATCGATGATTGCGTGGATCCTCGATCATGCCGGCCAGGATCCCGGGTTCCTCATTGGTGGCGTACCGTTGGATTTTGGCGTATCCGCGCGCCTGGGCACGGGCGAACCCTTTGTCATCGAGGCCGATGAATACGACTCGGCGCTTTTCGACAAGCGCAGCAAGTTCGTTCATTACTTCCCGTCGACCGCCGTGCTCAACAATCTCGAGTTCGACCATGCCGATATTTTTCCCGACCTGGGCGCGATCGAGACCCAGTTCCACCACCTGTTGCGCTGTGTTCCGCGCAAGGGCCGCGTCATCGTGAACGGTGGCGATGCCGCCCTGGCGCGCGTCCTCCAGCGCGGTGTCTGGAGCCCTGTCGAAGTCTTCGACCGGCCCGAGGGATGGCATTGGCGCGAGCGTGAACGAACCGTCGCTACGCCCCCGGAGGCCATATCCATCTGGAACGGTGCCCGCGAACTGGGCACGCTGAGCCTGGGCTTGGCGGGTGACCACAACCGCAGCAATGCCGTCGCTGCCATTGCCGCCGCCGCCCATTGTGGCGTGGAACCAGCGCAGGCCATCGCGGCGCTCGCGGCTTTTGGCGGCGTGCGCCGCCGCCTGGAAAACCGCGGTACTGCGGGTGGCGTCACGGTTTATGACGATTTCGCCCATCACCCCACGGCTATCGCGGCGACGATAGCCGGCCTGCGCCGACGGGTCGGCGAGGGACGCATCCTGGCCTTGCTGGAACCGCGCTCGAACACGATGAAGCTGGGCGCCATGCAGGCGCAGATCAGCGGCAGCCTCGTGCAAGCCGATCTCGTTTTCTGTCATGCGCCCCGCAGCGGCCCCAATGCGCTGGGCTGGGACCCGCGGGAAACCCTGCGGCCGCTGGGCGACCGCGCGCAGGTCTTCGATAACATCGACGGGCTGGTCGCCGCCGTGCTGGCGGCGGCGCGGCCCGGTGACAACGTGCTGGCAATGAGCAATGGCAGCTTTGGCGGCGTCCACGAACGCATCCTCGCGGGCCTGGGCGCACCGTCATGATCTCCTTGTGATGATCCTCTATCTCCACGGGTTTTTGTCGTCCCCGGCATCCGGCAAGGCCCGACAGATGCAGGCCGCGATGAATGCGATGGGTCGCGGCGATGACTTTGTCTGTCCGGCGCTGCCGGTTTCGCCGCGCGCTGCGGCCGACGTCATATTCGCCCTGGCGCAGCTTGAGGTTCCCGAGAGGTTGGCCGTAGTCGGCAGCTCACTCGGGGGCTTTTACGCGACTTGGCTGGCCGAACGCATCGGTTGCCACGCAGCGCTGCTCAATCCCGCGATACGCCCTTACGATCATCTGTTCACGGAGCCGGGCGAGCGCGTCGATTACGCTGGCAATGTCGTGCAAATCCAGCCGGAGTTCTCCGATGAGCTGCGTGCGCTGGCAACGGGACCCATCACCCAGCCCGACCGCTATTTCCTGGTCGCCGCTACGGGTGACCAGGTGATCGACTACCGGGACATGCTGGAAGCCTATGCCGGATGCCGAACCCGGCTCATCGAGGGATCGGACCACGCGCTGTCCGATTTCCCGGTCTATTTGCCTGAAGTGCTGGATTTTTGCGGAATAAATCCCGCTAAAGCCTGAGGGCGGGGCGGAACATGCTTGCGTCTGCAGATTCACGGTGCTGGCACGAAAGGCGGTTTTGATGCGACTCAAGGATAAGGTGGCCGTCGTGACCGGCGGTGCGCAGGGCATAGGTCTTGCCACGGTAAGGAAGTTTCTCGACGAAGGCGCCATCGTGGCGCTGGCCGACATCGACCCCGCCGCGGTGGCGCGCGCCATCGAGCCGCTGGCGGCAACCGGCGCAAGGGTGCGCGGATTCACCGTGGATGTGACTAGCCGCGCCTCGCTCGCGGCCATGATTGCCCAGTTGCGCCAGGATTACGGGCGCATTGACGCGCTGGTGAACAACGCGGGCATTACGCAGGACGCCCGCCTGCAAAACATGAGCGACGAGCAGTTCGATCGTGTCATCGACGTGAACCTGCGCGGTGTTTTCCAGGCTACCCAGGCCGTCCTGCCGGCGATGCTCGAACAGGGGACCGGCGTCATTCTCAATGCGTCGAGCGTCGTGGGTCTTTATGGAAACTTTGGCCAGACCAACTATGCCGCCAGCAAATTCGGCGTGATCGGGTTCGTCAAGACCTGGGCGCGGGAGCTCGGTCCCAAGGGCATACGCTGCAACGCCGTATGCCCGGGTTTTATCGCCACCGGCCTGCTCGGTTCCATTCCACCCAAGGTGCTTGAACAGATGCGCGAACGCGTACCCCTGCGCCGCCTGGGTACACCGGAGGAAGTGGCGCAGGTCTATGCATTTCTCGCCTCTGATGAAGCCAGTTACGTCAACGGTGCCGTCATTGAGGTGGGTGGTGGCCTGACGATCTGAGCGGCCGCTAAGACAGTAGCCCGGAGCAGACGTCCGGAGCAGATGTCCGGAGAATACACAAGGACCGCGTTTTGCCGCGGTGCGCTATTGTGCAGGCCATGCAGGTCTTGTTCGAAGAGGATGGCGACCTTAAGGCGGGCACCGTCCGATCAGCGACGGAGGCCTCGTATCAGGTCGACTCCACGACGGGCAAGCGGATCAAGGTCAAGGCCTCCGCCGTGCTGCTGCGGTTCGAGGAACCGCGGGCCGACGAACTGCTGGTTCGCGCCAGCGCCGACGCCGCCGCCATGGACGTGGACTTTCTCTGGCAATGTGCCCCTCAACAGGAATTCAGCTTCGAACAGCTCGCGCGCGAGTACTGCGGCCGCGAGCCTGGCGCGGTGGAGGCGGCGGCCATACTGATGCGCCTGCAGTCCGCCCCCGTATATTTCCAGCGCAAGGGCCGCGGGCGTTTTCGTCCGGCGGCCCCAGACGTGCTGCAGGCCGCGCTCGCGGCGGTGGAGCGCCGGCGCATCCAGGACCAGCAGCGCGCGCAGATGGCAGCCGAACTCGTTGCGGGCGTGCTGCCCGCAGCGATCGCCGCGCGCGGCGCCGATTTGCTGATCAAGCCGGACCGCAACGGGATCGAATACAAGGCACTGGAACAGGCCGCCCATGAGCTGCAGATATCGCCGCTGCGCCTGCTGCTGAACCGCGGCG